>JAKEFK010000087.1 GCA_022616075.1 bacterium | reverse complement strand
TGAGCCGTGCTGGACTCGAACCAGCGACCCTCTGCTTAAAAGGCAGATGCTCTACCACCTGAGCTAACGGCTCAATGCGTCTATCGCGTCGCGCGTCTGCCGATCGCGTCTGCGCGTCGCGCGTGATGACATATCATAGGTTAAAAGGTGCAAAGCGCGCAAGAGATTCGGTTGCCACCGAAACGATGTCACGTTGGTGAGACACATATGACTTTTACGTGACAATTCATTTCTGAATATGTGGCGTTTTGACGCATTTTGATTCGAGAATTCTGACGAGTTATCGCCCTCCGGCTCCAGTTTGTCGTCGTCAGAGTTACAAGCAACGTGGATGGTACGTTTCTTGAAGAAGAGCAAGTCAGCATGCTACTAAAGTGCCCGAATTGTGGCTCCCGGATCCGGTTGACCACTCCTGAGATGAAAGAAAAAACCATTCGATACCTTTGCTTAAGCTGTGAACAAATTGTTCGATTGAACTTGTCTGACGAAATCCAAACTTCTTCTTCAACAACAACTCCGCGAACGTCACACACCACCCGGATTCTCGTCATTGATGATACTGTACCTTTTCTAAAAATCGCTCAAGAGCTGCTATCAAAAGCCGGTTTCGAAGTTGTGACCGCACAGGACGGAGCAGAGGGACTCCGAAAAATTTCCGAAGAGCATCCGGATGTGATTGTGCTGGATCTTCTCATGCCGAAAATGAGCGGTTTTGAAGTATTGAGAGCATTGAAAACCAGCCATCATTACAAAAATTACAAACACATACCTGTGCTCGTCACAAGCGCCGCGTATAACCAGGCGGAGTCACAGATTCTGCATGATCTGGGCGCGAATGGTTTCATCAGCAAAGATGCGATTCCGGAGTTTCTTACTTACCGAATAAAGAAATTACTCGAACGAACTGATAAGATTCCAAGACCTCAAATGCCACTGGTAAGTCCTGAATAGGGGTAAAGTTTCAAACGGCTCAAGATAAGCACCCGGGGAGTAGAAAAAAGAAAGCGGGGCGCTGGGGGATGCGCCCCTGGCAATAAGCGAGAGTGGAAGGTTTCTAGGCGTTTTTTCTTCAGGAGGCAAAGCCACGCCAACTTACGAATAGGGGAATTCGCTCGTTTTTCACCTTCCCATGAAGCGACCAACTTTGCCCTTAGCAGGATTTGTACCATCAGCGCTACAGAAATTGCCGTCGAGAGACCCCTTCCTGATGTTCCATTTGTGTGACACGCAGGCTTTCGGATCACTTCTCAAACATTGTCCCCCTCGGTTCGATGAATATGACACCACATTCGTAGGTGTCACACAAATGGAACGCCGCCCCTCGGATGTTAGAGCGAAGAGAGGCGTACGAGGGCACTATCGATTAGCGAATCAACAATCAAACCGTCTGGATGTTGTTCCACTTGCTTGCTTGCGAGGCGCAACAATGCTCCAATTTCAAAAGCTGCCAAATCATATCGATCGGAGTCCGATATCCCATAGGCCTCTAAGAGACGCTCAATCCAGGTCCTGATCATCGATGCGTTGTCCTCGCGAATTCCAATCAGGGCCATTCGCCCTATTAACTCAGACAAATCCAGATAAGGATGTGCCATCGTCATTCTTTCAATCCGTCTAAACGCAATTCCAGAAGCATCAATCAGAATCTCGTCCGGATGCAATTTGAGCAAAACAGGAGAGTATCGCTCGACCCTTTTTATATCTTTGCGCAGCTGATCGAACAAATAATTTATTTTTTGTATGAGGTCAGGTCGCAGGTCCTGCAACTTTGTTATCCTCTTTTGAATTCCGATGAGATAGTCTCCTATCGACAGGCTCGTTTTCAAATCGATTTCCAGTTCATGTAGGGAGGCTAACGTCGCGCCCAACCGTGCTGCCTCTTCTCGAAAAGATTCGCTATTCGAGGTCATGGAGGACAGTGGAATGCCCTCAGGGATTTCAAGAATAATCATAGAAAAAGACTTCAGGTGACAGATCGGAAGTGGCAGGATGGGTAAGTTCGAGTCCGGTTGTGTTTCTTTGATTCGACGGCATTCTGAAAGGAAGTGAACAAGAGTGCGTGCTCCTTTTCCTGCGCGACATACTGCTTCAGCCGATACACCCCATTTCTTTGCTCCCTGATGACCTCGCAAATCGTACCGCGCCACGGCCGGTGGTTCCGCGTCTTTTATCCGGCAATAAGTTAGTTCCGCTCCATAAACATTTTTTACTGCTTCATCAAGCATGGACTGCATGTAAACGCCATCTTTCATCCATGCGGATTGATTTTGAGGAACTTCCATCTGGATATTGGAATTCACTGTGGAAAACGATCCTCTTCCCGAAATTTTCCAAACACGATCTGCTTCTTCAATCAGCATTTCCGTTGATTCCTTCCATCCCGGCCTTTGCAAGCGAAAAGGAGAGGCAGCTGCAATTAATAAGGATGCAGCTTCAAAAAGCCGGACGCTTTTTTCATCACCGGACATTTTGCGGAAGTATTCTTCGAGAAATGCTTCCTGTATGCCGGCAAGAGCTGAATGATCCGATGAAACTCGCAAGGCTGAGACTCGCAAGGAAGCAAGGAATCGTCCTATATCAAGAAGGGGATCGCCGTAAGACATTTCATCCAGATCGATCAGAGTCACATCGCGACCATCCCACATAACATTTGCTGGATGAAAGTCTCCGTGGACCGGTCCGCTTATTTTTGCACGGCAGTTTAAATCTTCCGCCACCTGATTGCAGAGCCTCTCTATATCCTTAGATCGCTCCGGACAGATTGCCATGAGCACCGGTTTCCAGCGGTGGACAACTGATGCCTCCTTTTCCGGCGTACGAACTGAATTCAAAGGAATATCCAGCGAATGAACCACAGCGATCGCGCGTGCCGCATGACGCACCGGCTTCACAAATGTTCCCTTATGTGCCAGATCGGGCAAGCGCTGACCGCGTACCTGTTCCTGCAAAGTCAGATTCAGTGATGAAACATATCCAATCGGCGGCGCCAATTTGATCCGCCGATTCAAAGCCCGCCAGAGCGCCCAGGATCCCGCAAAAATCGACGAGGGCTTCTTGTAGGCATGTATTTTTCCAACCAGTCGTCGCAATTCGGGTTCGTGGCGGTCCCTGCTCTCGCAAAGCACCTCGGTAATGATGGCAGCGCGAGCTTGCGGAGTGTAAGACAGCAAATCTACAACGGCATTCAAAACGTGAACATTCCTGCGGGCCCACATCCGTTTCAAGCCTTCCCGGAGCAAATCCGCGTCCAGCACATCCATCAATGCAGGCAACGCAGGATCAATCGGAAATGAATACAAAACCATCTTGTTGTTGTGTAAGTGAATGAGTGGTGTTGCAATGAGTTCCGTTTCTTTGGGGTTGTACCGGCCTGTTAGATGTTCCGGAGCCGCAGGAAAATTCTCCTGACTTCCCAGCAGCTGCGCGGATAAATATTGATGACCTGTGCGACCGTATTTTTTGTGGCGCAATTTGAGTTTGTAAAGGATTCGACACGTAATGCCGGGCTTGTATTGAACATCCTGAATTCTAGCGTCAACTATCTCCAATCCTTCTTTACAATCAGGCAGCGTGAGCCGCAATTCTTCTAAAACTGGAGTCACATCAAGAGCAGGAGATAGATTAAGGCCTGCGGCATCGTTGAATATTTTCATAAAAGGAACTCCCCGCTTTCCAGAACCAAACTGCGATACAACCCTGGACGCGCGAACAATTCGACGTGCGTACCTTCTTGCACAACAGTACCAGAACCGATTACCAGAATGTGGTCCGCTTCCTGGACGCTTCGCAATTGATGGCTGATCATGAGCACAGTACGTCCTTCCATCAAGCGATCGAGTGCCTGGAGGACTAAAGAGGATGAGTACGAGTCCAAGCCCGTGGTCGGTTCGTCCAGAATTACGATTGGAGCATCGCGGATGATTGCGCGCGCGATCGCAACGCACTGGCGCTGGCCTCCGCTGAGCGTCGCTCCACGTTCACCAATGACTGTTTTATATCCCTCCGGAAGAGACTGTATGATCCGGTCAATGCCGGCCCGGCTTGCTGCCTGAATTACTTCTTCGTTTGTAGCGGCGGCTTTTCCGTAAGCGATATTTTCAAAGATCGATGCAGCAAACAAAACCGGTTCCTGAAACACCAGGCTGATCTGGTTTCGCAGGGAATCCAGCATGAGATCACAGATATCGTAACCATCAATGCAGACACGCCCATGCGTTGGGTCGTAGAAACGAGGGATCAGACTGGCAAGGGTGCTCTTTCCTGCCCCTGTCGGTCCAACAATTGCGACCCGTTCACCCGGTTTGATTTCAAAATGCACATCGATGAGTGCCGGAATATTTTTCGCATACCGAAACGTAACGTGTTCAAAGGAGATGGAACCACTGAATTTTGGCGCTCGCATCGCGCCCGGCTTATCCCTCACGGCCGGTTCGGTTTCCAGCATCTCCAGGATCCGCTCCCCGGCCGCAGTTGCTCTTGCTGATCGTTCCGCCATGCGTGAGATCCTGCGCAAAGGGCGGTAAAAAGTTCTTAGATATGCAACAAAAACCAGCAAATCTCCCGGCGTAAGATATCCGGCCAAAACTCGGTTCACGCCGATAGCCAGAACCAGCGCGGTGATAGTGGAAACGGCCAGTTCTGTGGCCCAGTTCATTTTGGCCTCCAGCCGGGCGGCTCTAAGTCCTGAACGCAAACTTTTCTTGTTATGCTTTCCGAAACGCTCTACTTCGTATTCCTCTCGTCGAAATCCCTGAACAACCTTGATTGCACCAAACACCTCGGATGCAAGAGTTGCAAGACGACCCTCTCGTTCCCGTTGCTTTCGCATCTGTTCTTTCATCGGATGGCGATAACTCTTTAAGAAAAGAGCAAGCGCCGGCAAAACAAATAATGAGACAACAGTTAAACGCCAATCCATCAGGAACATCACGATGGCCATACTTAAAAGGAGAAGCAATTCCTCTAAGACGGTAAGCGGCATGGAAACGAGTATTTCGCGGAGCACCTGGATATCCGAAGTCAGACGAGTGAGGAGGTCGCCGGTCTTTCGTCTATCATGAAAACTGAACGAAAGACGCTGCAAGTGAACGTACAAGTCGGTCCGCAATTCTGAAACGACTTTATTTCCCACCAGAGAAGACAAGAGCTGTTGATAGTAGTAGAAGATTCCGCGGAGAACCGCGAGAAAAATTGTCGCTCCTATCAGAGAATACAGAAGCTGGAAACGCTCCGCAGGAAGCCACTGGAGCGCACCGGACAATGGCTTCATCAACAATACATTGTCGAAAATCATTTTCAGGGGCCACGGTTCGAGGACTCGCATCAGCGTATAACCAAGTCCGCAAACGAGCGTCAGAATCAACTGCGGAATTTGTTTTCGAATATAGCGAACGAAACGATGAGCTACGCTGGCGAAAGAGCGCCACCGACCGGTTTTTTGTTTCCAGATCTGTGCAATCGATCTCATGGCCTATGGATCGTTTGAGCCAGCGTTATCACCTCGCCGGCGCGCTGCAGCCATGTATGTTGCCTGCACGCGGATCTTCTCGCTTTCCATCCGAGAAGATTTCGCATCTCCCGATCCTTCACAAGACTCCGTATTGTTTCGGCGAGAGCTGTTGCATCTCCAGCCGGAACAAGGAGGCCATCTTCACCATCACGGATCATTTCATGAATCTGTCCGATGTTAGAAGCAACAACTGCTTTTCCGGCAGCCATATACTCCAGAATTTTCAGCGGAGAAAAATAAAACCGCTCGAGCGGCGGATAAGGAGCCAGCGTTATGTCCATGGCTCGAACGTAAGAGGGCACCTCAACCATGGGAACTGCGCCTGTCAAAGTTATTCGGCCAGGAAATTCCTTCGATAACTTTTGAAGAGTTTTCAGCAGTGGTCCGTCTCCGACCACCAGGAGATGAATTCGTGGATCCGGAACGAGTTGGCGAAAAGCTTCTATCATCACTTCGATACCATGCCATGCTTTCAAGCTTCCAACAAAACCAAGCGTCACTTTTCCCGACAAACTATCCCTGTACGTAACCCCTTCAGGCGCGAACAATTCAGTGTCAACGCCATTCGGCACAACTCTGATTTTTTCAGCGGGAACTCCAGCGCCAATCAAATCACTTCGCATTTCTCTCGAATTCGTAATGATTAGTTGCGCATATTGAAATGCGATTTCTTCCGTTGCAACAGCCGCTTCGGCCAGCGCCTGCTTCCGGTAGTGAATTCCTTCCCATGCGAGAGGAGCATGGACGTTCAGGATGTGAGGAACACCGAATTTTCCGGCTATGATTCCACCTGCAATGCCGAACGGGCTGTAAACTTCGAAAAGGAAATCGAATTGATTCCCGGAAAACAGCTCGCTTAGAGTACATTCGACCTCGACATTGTTCCAGACGTGACCGAGCGCATGAATCATCCGTTTGCCTGTTTGCTCCGCGCTCTTTGGATCAGCAGCAGAGCCGTAACGCACGGTGTTTGTCAGCAGTACATCCAGAATCTGAGGCGTTGGAATTCGGATTATCGGAAGACCAAGATCGGATCCGCCTTCCGATGGCGTTACCACAGTTACTTCGTGACCGAGTTTTGCAAAAGTGGTCGCAAGACTGCGAACATGCGCAGTTGCGCCGTTGTGTTTGGAAAAGGTAATTCCGCGATCAGCGCTAAGAAAACAAATCTTCATGAATCAACCTTTGCGGATCCAACAGCTTTTGTATGGCAAGAACTGTCTTACGTATGTCAAAGTTTCGCAGGACAGACTCCCGGGCATTACTTCGAAGCTGATGATAAAAAGAGGGATTTTGGATTAACGATTCGATCGCCTCCACTAACGCAATCACATCGTTATCCGGAATCAGAAGTCCATTGACGCCATGCTTGATGACTTCGGGTATTCCGGTAGTGGGAGTGGTGACTACAGGTAGCCCGCAAGCCAGCGCTTCCACAATCGCGACCGGCAACCCATCACGGTTCCCTTCCGAATCCACCCGGCACGGCAGCACAAAAATGTGGGCTGCGCGGTATCGCGCTACAACTTCCAATTGAGTATGAGTTCCCAATAGACGCACCTGTTCCTTCAGGCCTGATTTTTCAATCAGAGCCTGCAGATCCAACCTCAAGCGTCCGGTACCAACGATCTGACAAACGAAATCGATGCCTTTCTGCTTCAGGTGAGCGCATGCTTCAATCAAAAGATAATGGCCTTTCTTCTCAACAAGCCGGCCCACGGACACTATGGAAAAAGGCCCGGCGGGGACTTCATCATTCGGAGAATAACGAGTCATATCGATGCCGTTGTAGATTCGAGATAAGCGTGAAGAAGCGCCGTTCACCGCGCTTTCCAAATACTTTTTGTTAAAGTCGCTAACGGTAACCACAAATTTGGCGTTTCCCATTTTGTCGGCCAGTACCTTCCTCTTTACATTGTGGGAGAAGATATCGAAAGCATGTGCGGTAAAGCTATAGGGTATTCCGCTCATCCTGGCTGCCAGCTGCGCTACCGTAGAAGCTCTGCTCGCGAAATGCGCGTGCAGGTGACTCAGCCGCAGTTGGGCTGCTTTATCGGCAACATATGTGCTTTGCAGGAAACGCCATAAAAGAGAGGGATTTGCTTTAATAAGAACCGACCGCAACGCGCTGGTAAATTTCTTTCCAAATCTTCGAGCCGCCTGGGAGGCGTACTTCATGCAGTTAGCCGGTTCCAAAATCTCCGGAATGTAATAAACCGTCGCTTTGAGTTTTGGAAGATCTTCGTGAAACCGTGGAGGATTGGAATGGTACATAGAAAAGATCGTAACCGAAATACCCTGCGCTTCCAGTGCAAGAATTTCGTTCAAGATGAAAGTTTCCGACAGAACGGGAAATTTTCTCAGCACATAACCAACCTTCAGTCTACCCACGGACTTCTCTTCTTTCGTGTTGAATTTCAGCCTGGGATAGTATCTGGTCACAAACTTCTTCCAGACCATTCAGTTTGAGCAGAGATCCACGGGTCTTTCTCGGATTGTGCAAGAAGTTTGCAATTCGCGCAGCCAGATTTTCGGGATTGAGCTGGTCCGGATGAATGGATTCAACGAGACCGATCTGTGCAAGAGCTTGCGTACGGACCAGTTGCTCCGCATCCTGACGCCCTGAATATTTCTTTGGATTTCTATGCTCACCGGAGCGCCAGATACGAGGCACGAGAATCGCGGGCGCGTCCAGCGCAAGAATTTCAGAAGTGGTATTGTATCCACCCATCGCAATCGTCACGTCTGCTGCGGCGATGTACGAAGGAAGGTTCGAAACGTAATCTCTTATGACAATCCGTTTGAGACCCTCCGCTTGCATGCGCAATTCGCTTTTATCGGCGTCGCTCATAAATTCACCAAGAATCACGAAGGCCGATATCTCCGGTAACAACCGCATGGCATTTAGAAAGATTTTTAAGAGTGGAAATCCATCTCCGCCACCACCTACAGTCGCAACGGCAAAGGGTCCATCGAATCCGAGATCTTCCCGAACTTCTTCCGCTGGTTGCAGGCAAAAAGATTCCGCAGTCACATAACCACAATAATGAACTTTCGAAGCCAAATGATCGCTGAAGCCATAAGCATCAACGACATCGAGCACCTGCGGCACACCATAAACAAGAATACGATCGTAGTAGCGTTCCAGTACTTCATAGATGCCGTCACGGCTCCAGTCGTTCCTCAGTTGTTGCGGTGGATCTGCGACATCGCGGAGTCCTAATAGAATTCGGGTGGAGCTTTTCCGGAGTTCCATCAAAGTTGGCAGAAGCTCCAGTCTGGAGCCGAGCGGAAAGTTATCAACAAGAAATACATCGGGAGCAAAAGTCGTAATTGTTTCTTGAATCATGCGGCGTCGCAGTAAGGAGAGCTCGGCAAGACCAATCGAAAGCATCGGAGGTTTCGATCCCTGAACGCCTGATGTCACGACAGTAGGAATCTTCACGTAATCCGCGTTGGGTGGAAATGACTTCAACATCTGAACTGCGGGAGAACCAGTTACTAATAGAATCGAAGAATTCGGAGCGCTCTCAGAAAGTTTTTGAACGATATGGGAGCAACGCCGGATGTGGCCAAGGCCATAGGCGTCATGCGTAAAAACAGCGATGCGTGGTGAGCCGTTTGCGGTGGGAATACTTTTCATTTCAAATCACCACCAGTAAACCAAGCGGCTCGTAAAGAGATGAGCGTGATAGTGTTTGTCCGGATCGTTCGATGTACGAGTTTCATACTCATAGCAGGGAATCAGACGCAAATGATCGCCGATCGGAATGGCGACATCCGCTTCAAAGCTCCATTTTTTGTCTTCTCGCAACACTTCAATCTCGGTGTCATCATCGAGCTCAATCTCAAAGGTGCGACTCTCGTATTTACGGGGCTTGAAGCTTACTTCAAAACTTGACCTCAACTTCCGAATCGGGAGCGTGTACTGCACGCTGTATGTTGTAGTCCAATAGTCGTAACGTGGATCGATCGCATCATTTGTTTCGTACCGATACAGGGTTTCGAGCTGATGTCTTCCGAATCGTTTTTCCAGAACCAAGCCGATATAGCGATTTGTCGAGTTGCGGTTATTGATATCCTCTTCAAATCGCTTCAGACGATGTGCGGCAAACAATTGCAATGCATAACTATTCTCAAAAGAGTACGAGAGCGCAGGGCTGAACAAATAGATGTCGCCCCGCTCCCGGTCTTCCGAAGAACCGCTGAAGGCAATTTCGCCACGCGCCAGAAATTCCAATCGTTTTGATAGGTCGCGGCGATAGATGGCCTGTATATTCTGGCTAACACGGTCCCAAACATCCGTTTGTGTGTATTCATGTTTGGCAATCTGATAGTCCAGATAAAAGGAAGGACGATGTTTACTGGTACGGAAACGAACAGAAGCTCCGTAAACCATTCCCGTCGAACGAACCAGGTCTTCCGAGTCGTGGTTGATGTTGCTGTCGTATGAACTGGAGATGTTCGCTCCAAAAACAAGATGTTTGCCAAATGTTTGTTTTTCGGATGACAAAGAAACGTCCCCCGGAACATTGGAGTTTCCCGGCTGTAGGGATTGATTCTCTGCTGGAGCAATTGCCTGCGGTGTGCTGGAGGATTCAGGTTTGTTTATTTCTAGCGAACCCATAACCACGGAAGGAATAACTTTCGGAGCGGAACTCTGTTGTACGCGGGAAGCTGTCGACATCGATTTCAAATCGATCAGTTCTTTCCGGATACTCAATACTGTCCCTTCCTGATCTCGAAGTTGAATTCGAGACTCATCTTCACCGAGCCAGGTACCGTCAATCCGCTTCCCGGTTTTCAGAATCACCGTGAACGCAAAACCGGAAGTAGCGGCGACGAAGGAAAAAATCAGAAAACAAAGGAACCATTTCGTTTTCATTGCAATTCTCCGTTTTCAGAAATACACCAAGTTCCGCAGGTTATCGAAAGTGATTGGATCAGCTTTAACAGCGCTATTGTTTCGATGCCCATCAAAGAACTTGCGAAGCTCAGCAGCGTTCTTGCTAATATCGAAATCCCGTTCAATTCGTTCTCTCGCTGCCAAAGCCAAACGCATGCGAAGACCGGGATCGCGAAGCAACTTTAAGATAGCCGCAGCAAGTTTGCCGGCATCGCGCTGTGGCACTCGAAGACCGGTCGCGCTATCCGTCAGAATCTCGGGAATTCCGGACACTTCAGTGGATACAACAGGCGTTCCTAATGCCATTGATTCCAACAAAACGGTGGGCAAACCATCTCTGTTCCCATCTGAACCGTTCTTACAAGGAGCCACAAGAACGGAAGCTTCCTGAATCAACTGGATCACTTGGTTTTGGGGAAGAGGGCCGGTCAGTTCAATCCGTTTCTCTAATCCCAGTGTTCGAATCTGTGAAGCAAGAGCCTGCTCCAACTCTCCCGCGCCTATGATCTTGCACTGGAATTCCGTGCCGCGATCTTTTAGAAATGAGCATGCTTCTACTAAAGTATCGAATCCTTTCTTCTCCACAAGTCGTCCAACAGCTATGATTTCAGAAGCTCGGCACGCTGGAGAGGAATACGGAAACCTGCTTAAGTCCAGTCCATTGTAAATACGATGCAGATTCGATTGGTGTCCTAATAGTTCATTCAGATATTGAACGTTGAATTGGGACACCGTTATAACAGCATCCGCGTCCTGAAATTTTGTTTCCAGATCACGCCGCTGAACATCCTGATGGAAGATGTCTTTCGCATGGGCCGTAAACGTATAAGGCACACTGGAAAAGTGGGCTGCTAATCGTCCAACACTCGTTGCCGCTGATGCAAAGTGACAATGAATGTGCTCAATCTTCTTAGACCGGATTTCGCGTGCAAGCAGGATCGCTTGATGGACATAACGCACTTCCTCACCCCTTGCGACTCTGAGAGTTTGGAATAAATCCGGAATCACCTGCGAGGTCTCCTGGATCGCCATCCAGAAATCAGTTGCGTTTAATCTGCCGGCAGTCAAATAAGTAACCGGTGCCCGCACTTTCGATAGGATGTCCTGAAAATGCGTATCTTCAGGCGAAAGTAATGAAAAAATATGGATTTCCGATCCGGCCCTTTCATGAGCAAGGATCTCATTGACAACAAAGGTCTCAGAATAGCGTGGATACCTTTTTAAGATATAAGCAACTCGCATTTTTATTGAACTGCCCTGGAGAAATTTCCGATGCGCGCTGGCTCCCCCGAGGTGTAGAGAATCAACTGAGTCAGTAGAGAGGGAAGCCGCTTCAGGCCATCCATGCAAATCTTGTCCCTGACACGGACCGGACCTGAATCCGTTCGGTGCAACCACCATGTCAATGCATCAGGAGTGAGTTGTTCGCAAGGCAGCGAGTCGATCAAACCCAACCGCTGCAAACGGTCGGCACGTATCGACTGTTCGGGCGCACGCTTTGTTCTTGGCACGATTAGTGACCTTTTCTCAAAAGAAAGAATTTCAGAAACTGTGTTATATCCGCCCATCGCGATAATGAGATCTGCACGATTCAAAAGCAAAATCGGTTCTCCGATGAATTGCAGAATCCGCAAGTTCGAATTTCCGGAAGCTATTTCCTTCAATTTTTTTTGCTCTTCTTCTGCCATGAAAGGGCCACAAACAATAATTCCATTCATGTCTTCCGGCAAACGCGACATGGCAAAGGTGCAGGCGAGATGCGCTCCGTCTTGACCCCCTCCCACTAAACACAACACGAGACGTCCGGGAGGCAAATTCAAACCAGGATAGGGATCGTGGTTTTGCTCTCGGGCCTGTTCCAGTCTTACGCTTCGGTCCAGATAACCCGTATAACAGATCTTCGCCGCAACATCGGAGGTCAAATCGTATTCCTTCCGTAAGTTGCAAATTCTAGAATCACCATAAACCCAAACCGAATGGTAGTAATCGCGGATCCTATTTTCTGTGCCATCAAGGTTCCACGTCGCGCGGACAAGATCGCGATCGCCTATGATGTCGCGCAATCCGAGAACGCACCTGGTGTTCCCCATATGTTTCAGCGCTTCCAGAGTTCCGTCCAATTCACAGAAAGCTCCACGAGCAAGATGGTCTACCACAAACACGTCGGGATTAAATTCCTCAATGGCTGCCTGAATAATCTTTGAACGGAGCCGAATCAATTCGTCCAGTTCAATGTCGAGATAACGCGGGGTTTTTATTCCGTCTGCATCCTTTTTATATGCAGGTAAGGTCAGGCAATCGACACCTTTGGGAATAGGAAACGCAGCAGCCTCGCGATTCTCGGCTATCAGCAAAATTGCGGGATTTAACGGTGTCTGTGTAAGGACTTCGGCGATGGCAAGATTGCGACGAATATGCCCCAATCCCACCATGCCCGGGGAGTAAAGCGCTATTTTCGGTCCGTGCTTCTCAAACTTCACCTACCGCACCCTCAAAAAATAATGTCCAGACTCTACGCACTGTTTGTGTCTATTTACTTCAACGAAAAACTGCATCTAGTAAAACGAAAAGACTGAGCGTATTTTCAGGAGGGTGGCAGGGACGCGGGGGAGTGCGTCCCCACCTGTAGCGATTTGTGAAAGGTAACGACTTACAATGCCGGCCTACCAGGGGAAGAAGGCCAGCAATCAAAAAGGGCAAAGTTAATTCCTTCCCTTTACCTCTCAGCCTCTTTTTAATCAATCTCCACCGAGCCAATGAAAACAGTCCCGGCTAATCAAAAAGCCAGGAGGCCGCCAAGTTTCGAAGTCCCCTCTCCAAGGAAAGTCCATGATATCTCCGGCAACCTCCTGGAATTTGCCACGCTTCGGAGGCAGATTATTTCGCTAATACGCCATTTTCCGAACCCAGCAATAGACCTATTAGCAAGCCCTATGCCATCTCGGAAGTGCGGAGTTTGTGACGGAGAAACGACTGGGCCTGTTACATTGATGCGACAGAGTCCATTGTGAAACCCGGAATTTTGATCCAAAAATAGACTTTATGCCGACGACAACTGTTCTGTTTCAGAATTGAGACATGCCATGGGGCAGTTAACGCTTCGTTAAAAGAGCGGTTAATCCTGTTTTCCGAAACCAGTTACGACATAAGTTCCGGAGCGCGGATCGGTTTTTAGCTGAATCACACCGTTCTTCTCTGCATCTTCCAATAGATCGGTGAAACTACGATACCCATGATAGGACTCATTAAATGAAGGAAGTTTCCGTTTAATGGAATCCTTAATCATGGAGGAGTGAAGAACTTCCTTATTCTCACGAACCAATCCATCGATTGCATCGACTAGAAGCTGAAACGCTTGTTTCCTTTTTTTGGGTAGATCCTTTCGAATCGCCGGAGCCTGACCAATCGGCCTTTCCAGATCTTCGTAGTAAATAAACTCATCGCAATTGGCAACAAGCAGATCTGAGGTTGCGTCTTTCATCGCAAGTCCAATGACGTGTTTGCCATTCTCTTTTAGTTTTGAAACAAGGGGTGAAAAATCGCTATCTCCTGAGAGAATCACAAACGTATCGATATGATGTTTGGAATAACAAAGGTCCATTGCATCAACGCACAAGCGTATATCCGCAGAGTTTTTGCCAGCATGACCCCGCCTTGGAATTTCAATCAATTCGATGCCAGCTTCATGCAAATCCTTTTTGTAAGCATCGTAACTGTACCAATCTGCATAAGCCTTTTTGACGATTACCTTGCCCTTTTCCACCAATCGCTTCAGAACAAGATCGATCTGAAAGCGCACGCGTGGACGATCGCGCAATCCAATTGCTAGGTTTTCAAAATCCACAAACATAGCCAGCGAATGATCATCTGTCATATACGTATCATAATACAACCGCCAAGACGCCAAGTTCGCCAAGAATGAAGAGCTATTTTTAGCTTGGCGTCTTGGCGACTTAGCGGTTATGAACTAGGATGGGTGAGTATGAAAATGTTCGACCTGATCCGGCATCTGGAAGGGCAAACCGACCTCCGGCGCAGAGAGCTTTTATTGCAACAGATGGCGCTCCGCAAATGGGACTTTCAACTGCAGGAGTACATCTACTCAGGCCAGAGTGGCTGCAACATCATCGTTGATATTAACGATGTTCCCGATCCGTCCATTCTTCTGGTGGCGCACTATGATTGTTTTGCCGGCAGCCCTGGCGCCAATGATGATGCTTCTGCTATCGCCGTTTTGATTGATGCCGCTGAAAGACTCCAACTGGAATCGCTCGAGTATCACCTGCGGATTGTCTTCTTTGACGATGAGGAACCGACTCACCTTTGGAACGAACCGGTGGGGTCGAGAATTTACGTCGAAGAATTTGGCGTGCGGAATCTTCATGCTGTTCTGGATTTCGAGATGTGCGGAATGGGAGATGCTGTCGGAATCTGGCCAGTCGAAGGCATTGAGGATCAGCCGATTCTGAAACAGATTACAAACATGATGGACAGGCTGAAGATGCCATGGGATTTCGGAAAACGAATACCCGGTTTTTATGCGGACTATTTGCCCTTTCGTAGAGCCGGTCTGCTTGACAGCTATTGTTTTACAAGCTTCCACTGGAATGAAAGAGAGCGTGTTCGCCAGTTCAGCGAAGGAACTTACAAGTCTCTATTGCTTCGGTATGCGGCATGGAGGCTCTTTCGCCTGCCGATGATTCCTAAAATTTTCAGACATTATCATACGGCGTCAGACCGGTCCGAATTTTTGTCGGAAAAAACTTTAGAGAGGATGTCCGATCTTGTTTACAGGATGGTCATGCAACTGAATTTCCCCAGCCGGTCTTAATCGTGGATCGTAATCGT
>JAKEFK010000086.1 GCA_022616075.1 bacterium | reverse complement strand
GCCTCATCGTTCCGATGGTATGTGAAAGCGATTTTGCATCCTTCCCGCTGCAAAGTTTTGCAAATCGAGGATCCAACGGTTCCCGAACCTCCCAGCACAAGCACGCGCATGGTCATGCAGCGATCCCCAATTGTCGCTGCAGATCTTTTGTCTTGCTGAGTCTCCAGATTTTTTGATCCAGATAATAGTGGTGAAACAAAAGGCCCCACCACAGAAGAAAGGCCATCGGAACGAATGCCGGTTCTGAAAATTCTCCTGAAAGTGAAGGATATTCCGTGGAAAACCAGGCGGCGGCAACATAGAAGGCGGCAAAGAAAATTCCAACGGCTGCATATACCAGGAAGCTTCGATTGAAATAGGTTGCCGCGCCGAAGGAGGCATCACGGTATTTCTTACGATTGTAGTGCCATACAATCGCGTGATACTGGATGTTATGAAAGAGCGTCATCATGATTGCAATCAACATGAAACTTTGCACGATATTGTGCGCGCCCGTGAGAAAAGGTTCCCCTGGAGCAATCCAGAAAAAGATCGCTCCATAAAGACAGATACAAACAGCAGTAAATAAGAAACCTGTGGAACGGTTGCGTTTCCACAAATGATAAATGAGAAGTAGGACCGCAGATCCAGAGCAAACGATCACGGCAATCCAGTTTATCAACAGTATTTCCGGCAATCCGGAAACTTTTCTGTTGACGGGATGGCTGATCAGGAAGTACAGATACGCTGACCAGAGTGCAACATAAAGAGCCCACTTGTTGATTTTGTGAGTTACCGGATCAATGCCGGCTTTGCGATCGTACAAAGAAAGGAAACCGTAATGTTGCCGCACCAAATGGTAGTAAGCCCATCCCTGCGCCAGCACCAGAAAAATCTCAATCGGTTTCATGGAGCCGGATAGGAAAAATGGAATGATCGCAAGGATGGGAAACAGGATGACAACGGGACTCCACATTAAAAGCCTGCGATCTGTTTTCCAGAATTGCCGGTCAAGATAAGTCCTGCTGTAGGCGGCCCAGAGATGAGTTCCATCGAAAACCAGCAACCAGGTCCAGAACAGGATCGGGAGAAGCGCCGCATTCCACATCACAAGTAGAGGAACTGTCAGACTGGCTAACGCTCCACCAAAAATGAAAGCGAGATCATAAGGTTTCCTAACAATCCACATAATCAAAGTACCGCGGGCATCCCGCCTGCGAAGCATGCGCCGGCGAGAGGCCCGCGCTACTTTGTTTACAAGCCGCCATCCATAATAATGGTGGCGCCATTCATGTAGCTGTTTCGATCAGAAACAAGGAACGCTACGAATTTGGCAACCTCTTCCAGTGTTCCTTTTCTATGAAGAGCAACATGTTTTAAATACTCACGCAAACGGTGTTCGGGCAGATTCTGTGCGACTCCTTCTTCCAGCAAACCGGGAGCGAGGCAATTCACGCGAATCTTGTAGCGCGCAACTTCCTTCGAAAGCGCCTCGGTAAAACCTTTCACAGCGGCTTTACTCGCGGAATAGTGAACCGGTGCTTCGAGCAAACGAACACCTGCGAGCGAACCGATATTCAAGATTGCGCCGTTTCTTCTGCGGATCATTCCTTTCAACACAGCGCGGGCCGCAAGGAATTGTCCTTTTGCGTTCACATCGATCACGGAATCCCAATCCGACTCTTCCATCAGAGCAATTGGCAGAGGTTGACTGATTCCAGCGTTGTTGATGAGAATGTCGATGCCACCCCACTGTTGTTCAATTTCTTTGACCATGCCATTCAAGCCGGGCGCATCAAGAATGGATATTTGAAAATTAAGCGATTTGCGTCCGTTTTTTTCAACCGCTCCGGCTGTTTCTGCCGCGCCCTCTTTGTCGGAAGAATAGTTGAAAGCTACATCCGCACCGTCCAACGATAGCTGTGCGCAAAGCGCTCGTCCCAACCCACGGGATCCGCCTGTGATTAGAGCGCGTTTACCTTCCAGCAGCTTCATGAATTCGAGACGATCCAGTTTAATTCTTCTGAAAGAGCCGAAACAAAACGCTCACATTCACCTGGACTCACAATCAGTGGTGGCTCGATGCGCAAAGTGTTCCAATGATGAGCGCAGATCTGCGTCAAAAACTTTCGCCTGTGCATTCGATGAACGAGCAGCGGTCCGGTGACCGGTAAATGATCCAGGCCTTCCAATCCAAAGCTCTTCCAGGAAAACCAGGGATGATCTACTTCACGAAGTGTGATCCCACCCAAAAGACCCTGCAGATAAATCCTTTCAACCAGTGGATGATTTCGCAAATGCTGTTCGAGCAACGATTGAAGATGGAAGGAGCGACTCTGCACATTTTGCAGGAAATCAGAATCGCCAAGGATACGCAATACTTCCATAGCAACCGTACAGGTGAGCGCATTTCCTCCAAACGTGGAATTGTGAGCTTCGCAGGAAAGGAAGTTCCCGTAGGCTTTGCGAAAGAGTCCTTCTCGAAACAGAGTTGCGCCAATCGGGAGTAGACCGCCCCCAAGAGCTTTGCCAAGAACGAGAATGTCGGGTCTGACGTTTGCGTGCTCAAAGGCGAACAGCTTTCCCGTTCGGCCCATTCCTGTTTGCACTTCATCCAGAATCAAGAGGGCTCCGGAATCGTGGCAAATCGCGGAAGCCTGTTGCAGAAAATTCGGAAGACAGCTTCGAAAGCCCGATTCAACCTGAACCGGTTCCAGAATGAAGGCGCACGGTTTTATCGTTTCAAGAGACTGGGCAAGCGCATCTATATTATTAAAAGGAATGGATTCGTAAGGAAGGAGCGGTTCGAATTGTTTTCGATAATGCCCATCTCCCATCAATGAAAGGGCGCCCAGCGTTGTGCCGTGGTAAGCTCCTTCGCAGAAAAGAACCGTTTTTCTTCCCGTTGCCGCGATGGCTGTTTTTATGGCCGATTCAACAGCTTCGCTGCCGCTGTTGGAAAAGAAGCAGGTTTCAAAATGCGATCCCGCAAGCCGGACCAGTTCTTTTGCAAGCTGCCCCGAATAGGGATTCAGACTTTCAGGATAAAGATTGGGCGGATTCTCTTTTAAGTGGCGATCAATTTTTTGAAGAAGCTCCGGAGGGTTGTGTCCGAGATTCACGCTTCCGAAACCGGCGATCCAGTCAGCGAACTCCTCACCTTCTTCAGTGATCAATGTGCAACCTGTTGCTTGAACAAAACGTTGATCACGACCTGATAGTTTCAGAAACTCACCCAGCACCGGATTTACGTGACGCGAATAATCGCTAAAGCCGGACCATGCTTTCACATTCATCGATTAGTTCCAATATTTCAGAATAATATTTTTTACCGCCATGCTTCATGCAAAAGCGCCGCATTTGTGCGAACCACTTCCGCAAACCAACCGGAGTCATCTCCAGCGAACGCAGAATTTCAGGAAGAGGATCTTGTTCTATATAGAGACTGTCTAAAAACGCAAGAGGGAAACCGACTTGTGGTGGTGCGGGCGTCTCGCCCGCAAAAACATCATGGGTTCTGCGTGGCGTTTGCGGACGGGACGTCCGCGCTACAAGCGTTTTTAGACAGTCTTGCGCGACCATTGCCTGGATCTGTTCCAGAAAAAGTTTGAAGAGCGAAACGGTGTGACTTGCAACAACGGGAATTAATTCTCTAACCTGTTTCCTCACGATATCGGTGTTGAGAGTTTTTCTCGCACCAACTTTTCTGAGAGCGTAGCCCCACGGGTTATTCACTTTTTCTGCGGGATACGCTTGTGTAAATTGCGCCATTTGCTGGATCAGTTGACTTGCCGTTTTTTCGCGCGCCGATTCGGCGATTTCGAGAGACCGCAATTCATTTTTCATTGCTTCCACGGCCCATTCGAACGGATCGGTGGAATGAAAAACGCTTTGCGCATGAACGGGACAGGCCATATCGGTCAGAAGGTGCGATACGCGTCCGAGCTGAACAAATGCAGCAGACACGCGATTCGATCGGAGCTCTTGAATGGCGCGCTGGAAATGATAGTTTCCCATCCACCGCGGTCCCGGCCACAAAAATGGAATGATTCCTCCCGGCAAATTGGGATGATAAAAGTGACTGATGGAAGGATTCAAAGAGACCATTCGAATGCCGGGAAGATAGTAAACGTTTTCCCGAAATGCTCCAAGGATCAACCCCTTTCTGTATTTGTTAAGTACCGGAGAATTGATCTTTTGCAACGCAAGATCAATTACGATGATGAAGCCGTTTGGTCGCAAGGTTGGTTCAACTCTTCCAGTATTTCGCGAACATGATTTAGCACTTTGAATGCGGAAGCAAAATCGCTTTTTTGCGTGAGCCGGTTCGGAATCACGTAGCATCGGATTCCTGCGCCAGCCGCGGAAAGCAAGCCGCGTAAAGAGTCTTCGATGGCGATGCACTCCTCAGCGGAGAATCCTGTTTTCTGAACCGCAATACGATAAGGCTCAGGATCCGGTTTGTATTTGATGTAATCTCCGGAGGCCACGACAAAGTCAAAGTACTTCAGGAGTCCGGTTGAACGATGAATGATGTCGAAATGTTCCTTTAAAGAGCTTGTCACGATCCCCATTTTGTATTTGCCGTGCAGTTTGGCAAGCACTTCTTCAACGCCTTCGATCAAAAGTTTTTCTTGCAGCAGAAAGTCACAATAGAGGTTGTTTCTTGTTTGGCGAAGCTGTTCCACTTCTTCCGGCGAAAAGCCCATCTGTTGCACGAGATGCCAGGCGCCTCGCGCTTCGATGAGAAAGAGTTCGATGAATTGTTTTTGGGTCAACTCGAACCCGATCGAAGAAAGGACTTCGCGGGTTGCCCGAAAATACAGGTGTTCGGTATCAACCAGAACGCCATCGTTGTCCCATAAGATTGCTTTGATCATTCAGCTCTGCAGGCGAGACGCCCGCGCTACATTGTCCCCTTTAGCTGCGCCGCGATAAAACATGTTGAAGCCGCACGCGGGAATGATCCGTCCATCAATCTGGGGATAATGATGACAGCACTTCATCAAACGTTCCAAGTCGAAATCATGACGGTCCATGTAGTGATGAATGAAAATGGTTTTTGCCTGCCGTTCAGCCAGCCGGATCAATTCCTGGCGCGACACTTTTCGATTCGGGAACATTTCCAGCAAAGCCCTGCGTAAAGCCTTGATGATTTTTTCGCTGTCAGGAATTTCACCGGAGGCGCTCCAGAGATCATTGATCGCCTCCTGCAAGGCGTTTTCTGTTTGCTGATTTGGTTCCAGCGTTGCGGTCTGCTGAAAGAGGTCGAGATGCTTCTTCAGATCCACAAATCTTGGAAAAGGAAGATAGGAGCCATCGTCCATTTTCAACAGGTAAGTCAGCGAAACGCACAACGGATGAGAGCAGGGGAGCGGGATGAAATCTTCGCGCGCCACCATTCCATTCGTTTGTTCATCGATTGCGCTAATGACACCGGGAATTGTCAGGCGATTCATCGGATCAGTGGGAAAGACACCGCCGCCATGCCCCGTTCGAGCAAATGGCTGGATCAGTAGAGAGAGCACATGGTCCCTTGAAAGCATCAACCGCACCGCTTCTCCGAGTTGCTTCTCATTGATGTTTCTGGCGGGCACGAAAGCAATCTGCGTGGAAATTTGCAATTCCGCGAGATGTTCCAGCGCTTTCCATTTGATGTCCATCAGCGGCACTCCGCGAATCTGTTTCTGCACGTCGTCATCGAATCCATCAAATTGCAGGATTACGTAAACGTTTCTTTTCTTGAGCTCTTCGCAAAACTGGCGCGATTTTGCAAGACGGATTCCATTCGTGACCACCGACACTCTTCCGATTTCCGGTCGAGTGGCCATATCAACCAGTTCGAGAAACTGCGGATGGGATGTGGGTTCGCCGCCACTCAGCGTGATCGTTTCCAAGGTTCCCTCCGCTTTCAAAAGCAGATCAATGATTCCTTGAAAATCCTGCAGCGTCATGTGGTTTGAATACTGGTTGTCCACAATGCAGATCGGACATTCGAGATTGCAATGATCGGTGATTTCCACGATGGGAAGACAGGTGTGTTGCTGGTGTGATGGACAGAGCCCGCAATCGGTCGGACATCCAGCTTTGACTTCGGTGGAAAAATGTTTCGGCACGCTCCCGGGACGAATGAAGGAAAATGCGCGCTGATAATATTCAGCATCTTCGCTTACAAGCGCTTTGCTATGACCATGCTCCGTGCAAAATTTCAGGAAGTACACTTTCCCCTCCTGAAATACAACCTGCGCCTGGATGACTTTCAAACACTCCGGACACGTGCTCATGGTCATTTTGAAAAATGTGTATGGACGATTCTCTCTTTCAGTAGATGTTTGCATTGGCGGCCTCCTACAGCTTCGCCCTGTCAGTTACAAAGATGTTATTTGATAAATGAGGATCAAGTCAAAAAACCGCGAAGTGGCGCGGACGTCCCGTCTGCGCGAATTGCAGGCGGGACGCCCGCACTACCTTGCTTACAACCATTGCCGGGATAGACGCATTCGGTTTATAGTTACTACCTTACCCATGAAGTTCGAATACACCGAAGAGCAGCTCATGATTCGCGACATGGTACGCGATTTTGCCGAAGCGGAAATACGACCGCGTCTTCAATCCATTGATTATGAAGGCGTTTTCCCGCGTGATCTTGTCAAGAAAATGGGAGAGCTGGGATTGATGGGGCTCGCGATTCCTGAGGAGTATGGAGGCGCGGGAGCCGATCAAATTTCCTACAGTTTCGCTATCGAAGAACTGTCCAGAGTTTCGGCAAGCGTTGCCATTACGATGAGCGTGAACAACTCGGTATGCTGTTTTCCAATTTATGCATTCGGCAATGAGGCGCAAAAACAAAAATATTTGATTCCCTGCGCGAAAGGTGAAATTTTGGGAGGGTTTGCTTTGACGGAACCGAACGCGGGTTCCGATGCAACCGCTCAAAAAACCACGGCAATCCGAAAAGGGGATTTTTACGTTTTGAATGGCACCAAGAACTGGGTCACGAACGGCCAGGAAGCCGGGATTCTGATCGTCCAGGCAAACACCGATCCTGGCACGGGTTCGCATGGCATCAGCTCTTTCATCGTCGAGACCAAGTGGCCCGGCGTGAAGATGGGGCGAAATGAGCCTAAAATGGGATTGAAAGGCTCCGTTACAAACCAGATCATTTTTGAGGATTGCAGGGTGCCGGTTGAAAACAGATTGGGTGACGAAGGGATCGGTTTTAAAATCGCGATGACTTCGCTGGATGGTGGGCGAATCGGCGTTGCTTCGCAATCGTGCGGCATCGCTCAGGCAGCTTACGAAGCGTCTCTACAGTATTCGAAGGAACGAACCGCCTTCGATCAACACCTGGCGGATTTTCAGGCGATTCAGTTTATGCTTGCCGATATGGCTACTCAACTAGAAGCTGCGCGTTTGCTTACGCATTATGCAGCCGATTTACGCCAGAAGAAAAAACCGTTTACGAAAGCAGCGGCAATGGCAAAAGTATTTGCTTCGGAAATGGTGAACAAGGTGACTTACAGCGCGATTCAGATTCATGGAGGCTATGGTTATTCGCAAGAGTACCCGGTGGAAAGATTTTATCGCGATGCAAGAGTAACGACGTTATATGAAGGAACGTCTGAGATCCAGAGAATTGTAATCGCCAGGCATCTCCTGAAGTAGGGAGGAATTTTATGAAAAACGAAAAGAACACGGCCGTGATCAATGAGAGTGATGAGACCACGGTTGAACAGAAGCGGTGGGAAAAAGAGACGCACGATCCTTCCTTGAAAAAGATGCCGGAAAGAAAGATTCCGTTTACGACCGTATCAGGAATGTCGATCAAGAATCTTTATGCGCCTGCGGACGTTCAGGGCATCGATTTCAACAAAGAGATCGGATGGCCGGGTGAGTATCCTTACACGCGCGGCATTCATCCGACAATGTACCGTTCCAAACTCTGGACAATGCGGCAATTCACCGGATTTGGAACTGCTGCGCAAACCAACGAGCGTTTGCGTTACCTCGTTTCCAGTGGCGGAACCGGTTTGAGCATTGCGTTTCATCTTCCCACTCTGATGGGTCATGATTCCGATCATCCGAATTCGCGCGGAGAAGTGGGCAAGTGCGGAGTTGCCATTGATTCTTTGCAGGATATGGAAACGTTGTTCAGTGGAATACCTTTGGATCACGTAACCACAAGCATGACCACCAACGCGCCCGCCACCATCCTGCTTTCGATGTATCGAGCTGCTGCCGAAAAACAGGGATGCAATGCCCAATCTTTATCGGGAACAATTCAAAATGACATTCTCAAAGAATACCTTGCGCAAAAAACTTACATCTATCCTCCGCGTCCTTCCATGCGGCTGATTGTCGACACGTTTAGCTATTGCGCAAAGGAGTTGCACCGCTGGAACAGCATCAGCATCAGCGGATACCACATCCGTGAAGCCGGTTCCACGGCCGTTCAAGAACTTGCGTTCACTCTCTATGACGGTATTGAATATGTGCGATGGGCACTCGAAGCGGGCCTGGAAATTGATGAATTCGCGCCTCGACTTTCATTTTTCTTTAACGCGCACAATGATCTATTTGAAGAAGTCGCAAAGTACCGCGCCGCAAGGAAGATCTGGGCGCGCGTGATGAAAGAGCGTTTCAAAGCGAAGAACGCTCGCTCCTGGTTGCTCCGGTTCCATACGCAAACAGCCGGCTGTTCTCTGACTGCACAGCAACCGTACAACAACGTTGTCCGTGTTGCGATCCAGGCGCTGGCGGCAGTGCTGGGGGGGACCCAATCGCTGCACACCAATTCACTGGATGAGACTCTTGCGCTTCCCACAGAAGAAGCGGTTACCATCGCGCTCCGCACGCAGCAAATTATTGCGCATGAGAGCGGTGTTACTAATACGGTAGATCCTTTGGCGGGATCTTATTTTGTGGAACGTTTGACCAAAGACATGGAAGACGCAACTTACGCTTACTTCGATAAGCTCGATTCTATGGGAGGCATGGTAGCGGCCATCGAGCGCGGTTACCCGCAAAAGGAAATCGCGGACGCGTCCTACGAGTATGCGCGGGCCTGTGAAAGAAACGAGAAGATCATCGTAGGTGTAAATCAGTTCTATACGGACGACGATCCGAAGCTGCTGGAAACTCTTTACATCGATGAGAATATTGAAAAAGAGCAGATCGAGCGTGTACAGGCCTTAAAAAAATCACGGGATCAGGATGAGGTATCGCGTACACTGGATCGTGTGCGGGAAGCTGCGCGCGGAACTGCGAATATGATGTATCCGATTTACGATGCCGTGAGAGCGTATGCAACGCTCGGTGAGATCTGCGATGCCATGCGGGATGTGTTCGGCGAGTATACTGAACCAGAAATTGTTTAAGGAATTTTGAACAGAAGGACGCAAAGCACGCAAAGAATTTAAAAATCTTCGCGATCTTTGCGAACTTCTGTAAAAAAAGTTATGAAAAAAAAGATCAGAGTGTTGGTTGCTAAGCCTGGGTTGGACGGCCATGATCGCGGCGCGAAGGTGATTGTGAGAGCCCTCCGCGATGCCGGGATGGAGGCGATCTATACGGGCTTGCGCCAGACTCCCGAACAAATCGTGCAGGCTGCGCTCCAGGAAGACGTCGACGCAATCGGAGTGTCTATACTTTCCGGCGCGCATAACTACGTGATGCCGCGAATCATGGAGCTTGTTCAGAAGAATCAGATGGATGATGTAATGGTTTTTATGGGGGGAATCGTTCCGGATCAGGACATCGCGGAGTTAAAAAAGATTGGGGTAAAGGGAATCTTTTTGCCGGGCAGCTCGCTGGATGAAATTGTCAATTTTGTTAAAGAGAATGTCCGCCAGGATTGATGTCCACTGAAAATTTATTTGCCGTCATCCTTGCAGGTGGAAAAGGGGAACGATTCTGGCCGCTAAGCACTCCAGAAAATCCAAAGCCATTCCTGAAATTCTTTTCCGACCGGTCTCTTCTGCAGCAAACTTTTGACCGCGCCCGTTCATTTGTTGCCGTTGACCGTATTCTTCTGGTTGCCGGGAAGCAGCATGAAAAGATTTCGAAAGAGCAGCTTCCGGAAATGAAGCCCGAACGAATTCTGCTGGAACCGGCCGGGCGAGACACCGCGGCGGCCATCGGGTTTGCTTCCTTGCATCTCCCGTCTGAAGCTCTGATGCTCGTGCTTCCTGCCGACCATCTGATTCCGGATCAAGACTTGTTTGCGAATGATATCCGGCTGGCGAACGATTTCGCCGAGAGTCACGGCGGACCTGTGACGTTTGGGATTCAGCCGGATCGACCGGAAACGGGTTATGGGTATCTGAAGGCAGCCGGATCGCCGCTCTCACCGAATCTCTATAACGTGGAATGCTTTGTTGAAAAGCCGGATCGTGCTCGGGCTGAAGAGTATTTGCGACAGGGATCGTACTACTGGAATAGTGGCATTTTTCTGTGGCGCGTGTCTCGCATTCAAGAGCTTCTTGAGCAGCATTTGCCTGATTTATGGAAAGGCCTGAAGTCGAATCAAAGCTATGCAACGCTTCCCCGCATCAGCATCGACTTCGGAGTGATGCAGAAAGCGGACTCCGTTGCCATGGTTAAGGCCTCCTTTCGCTGGGATGATGTTGGCTCCTGGAACTCGCTTCCCCGTATTCTCAAGACCGATGAAGCGGGAAACCTTGTCTGGGGGAGCCATGTGGGACTTGAAACAACCAATTGCATCCTGTATGCCGAATCTCTTACAATGGTGACTGCGGGGATTAAGGATTTAGTCGTAATACGGCGGGGAGACCACATCCTTATTTGTCATAAGGATTACGCATATCGGTTAAAGGAGTTACTCGCAAAACTACCATCATGAAGGACCAGATCGCGAGGCAACGTGAAGCAGATCGATACAAGAGTCTCCTCGAAATCGGACAATCCCTTGTTACCATTACAGACCTGGATCAATTGCTGCGCAAGATCATTGATGTGCTGGCAAAGGAGATTCAGGCAGAGCGCGCGCTGATTATTCTGCGGCATCCGATCACCGGAGAGATGCGCATCGCCAATTCCACAGCAAACGTGGATACTTCCACTTTGGAAGACGCTATCTTATTCAGCAAAACCATTGTCAGCGATGTGGTCAATAAGGGAAAATCCATCTTCAGCCGCGATGTGATCAAAGACGGCACGTATTCGAAAACGGATAGCGTGATGAACTTGAAGATTCGCAGTTTGATGTGTGTGCCCCTGATAGCAAAACAGAATGGCGATATCATCGGGACCGTTTACGTAGACAATCGCTCGGTCGGCAACATTTTTTCTAAAGAAGATCTTACTTTGCTGGAATCATTTGCCACGCTTGCCGGAATGGCAATTGAAAATGCGCATCTCTATGAGCTCGCCATCATGGATGAGCTCACAAAATGTTACGTGCGGCGCTATTTCGAGCAGCGCGTGCGCGAGGAATTTTCGCGCGCTGAACGGCAAGGAAGCCCTCTCGCGCTGTTGTTGATTGATGTGGACCAGTTCAAAGAGATCAATGATCGATACGGACATCCGCTGGGGGACACCGTCTTGAAAGAGATAACCACCATGATCAAGCGGAACCTGCGAACCTACGATTTACTTGCCCGTCTGGGTGGAGACGAATTTGCAATCATTTTGCCGGAAGTCACTTTTCAGGATGCTTATCGTGTTTCAGAAAAAATCCGGGCCGCTTGCTCACAGCTTGTTTTTCCGGGTGTGCAATCCAGTACCACAATCAGCATTGGGATTGCGTGCTATCCACTGCATCATGTCAACAACGTAGAATCGTTGTTGAAAAAGGCCGATGTGGCTCTGTACAAAGCGAAACAGCTTGGCAGAAATACCAGTTTCTTTTACGGACAGCAAGAAATGCTGGAGTTGTTTGGGCAGGTTGCTCTCGATGGCGTCGTCGCAAACAAAATGAGCCTGGCGGAGCTTCTCGAAAAAATGGAAGTCGAAAATCGCGGGGATGTGTCTGAGGAGATAGATTTCATTGTCGGTAAATCGATCGATATCCTGAAGGATCTGCTGGAACAGGTCAATCATCTGAAAATCATGGCCGTTCAAATGAACAATCAGATCCATCAACTGGATCCGGCGTCTAACAAAATAGCGGATGTGATCAGTTTGCTGCAGAAACTCGTGAATCGCCAGAGTGATCTGGAACACGTAATTCAGGATTATACGCGCATGTTGCAGGACCTTCCTCTGATGAAAAACCAGCATTGATTCATGAAAGTTCTTGCTCTTTTCCTTCTCTTGTTCATCGTCACTCTCGGGTACGCCGATTCCGTGGATCCGGATTGCTCATTTTTGCGGGAAGCAAAGGTTGAAATCCCTTCGAATCTGAAACCGGTCCGGATTCAGGATTTTCTGATCTATTCAAATGATCCTCAAGCGGTGGCAAAGAACGAGAAGATAATTGCTCGCTCAGCGTACTTTTTGCAAACGGAACTTGGTTGGAAGATTCCATCGACACGGCAAGAGATGAATCGTCCGGTGCTGGATGTGTATTTTGTTTCCGGCTTTCCGGAATTCACAGGCACTGTGTTGCCGGGTCCGATTGTGGTTTTGAATGAAAATGTTCTGGCTGCCCGGGATTTTGCCGCTCTCTGGATACATTTTCTAGCGCATGCGTCGGAACTGATGTATCGCTCTGCACAAAAGGCCTTTTCTGTGACTGACTACTGGTTCTATGAGGCTACAGCGGGCTGGATGGAGGGACAGTTCAGCAAACCGAGTTTTCGCACTCGGCTTGCGCAACACACTCGGCGGTTTGCGCCGCAAGTTCCCCTGGATGACGATTCTCCGGATCTCGCCCGGGGAGCCTCCTTAATGCTGGATCTGGTTTCACGCACCTATCGTGACGTGATCCGCCAAACCTGGGAACAATGGTCTTTTGCGAGCGAAGAACGCGCCCTCGAGACTTTAAGACGGGTGCTTCAGTTAAATCATCTCCCTTCGCTCGATTCTTATCTCCTGAATTACTTTCTGGGGACTCCATCCGGTACTATGCCCAAGAATAGTATTACAGAAATAGTAGTTCAGCCGTATTCAGCGGCTGTAATCCAGGATATTCGGAACGGCAGTGCGGGTGGGGGGATGCATCTCACTTTTACGCCAACAGGAAGAGCATCTTATTCCGCCGCTCTGATTCACTTTGCCGTGGGAGAAAAAGAGGGCACCATCGCTATAAAACCAGTGCTGCGAGAGTCGTGGTCGGTGGGTGTGCCCTATACTGAGATGGCGCGGTTCAAGCTGATTATCATGAACGGGTCTGCTGAGACGCTTCGTGGGACGATTGCGACGAAATTTGATTTCGACTTTCCTGCGGACCTCGAATACTTCCGCGCCAACGCGGGAGAGGACGGAGGCGTTCAGCTCGAATGGAAAACTGCCAGCGAAAACGGTGTAGCCTTTTGGAACCTCTACCGTATTAGTAATGACGCAAAGGAGCGATTGAACTCATTTCCCATACCGGCGAGTATTGATTCGCAGACGGGGGTGCATTACGTATTTGTTGATTCCGAGAGCGGTGCTGCGTATTTCCTGGAAGCTATCACCGGAGAAGGCATTCCCAGCCCGGTTGCCAGGACGAGACTGGAGAAATAGCTCATCGGTTTGCGAGAGTTTTGCGTGAATATCCGGGCCGATTTCGTGTAGTATCCTCGTTGCGCCAAAATCACTATAATGTCGCAAATGACTTTGCAATCCGGCTCGCGTCTTGGTCCGTATGAGATCGTTGCGCCGCTGGGAGTCGGCGGGATGGGCGAGGTGTTTCGTGGTCGCGATAGCCGTTTGGGACGGGAAGTTGCAATCAAGATCTTACCGGAGGGAGTTTCCTCGAATCCCGATCGGCTTCGCAGGTTCGAGCAGGAAGCTCATTCGGCCTCCGCGTTGAATCATCCGAACATCATCACAATTTATGATATCGGCTCCGTCGATTCGCGGTCTTACATTGCCATGGAATTTGTGGATGGTAAAACATTTCGCGAAATACTCCACACTGGTGGGATCGTGGCTCGTAAAGCAGTACAGATCGCAGCTCAGCTCGCAGAAGGACTGGCAAAGGCGCATGAAGGAATTGTGCACCGCGATTTAAAACCGGAAAACATCATGGTCACAAAAGATGGCTATGTGAAGATTCTGGATTTCGGACTGGCAAAATTATTTCAGCCGGCCGGCGATCAGGTTTCTGCATTGCCGACATCGGCGCAGACCGATGCAGGACTTGTGCTGGGTACGGTGGGATACATGTCACCGGAACAAGCATCGGGAACCGACATCGATTTTCGGTCCGATCACTTTTCTTTTGGCGCCATCTTGTACGAAATGACGACAGGAAAACGTGCCTTTCAAAAGACAACAGCCGTGGAAACCATGGCAGCGATCATTCGGGAGGACCCTGAGACATTGGCTGCAGCCGGCCTTCACGTTCCGCCCCCGGTGAAATGGATCATCGAACGTTGTCTGGAAAAGAACGCTGCAGACCGCTATGCCTCCACAAAGGATCTTGCGAGAGACTTGCAAAGCATCCGTGATCATTTTTCAGAAATCGTTAGCTCATCCGATACTGCTGCAGCCGTTCCTGCTCCATCGATCGGGAAACGCCGCAAATTGCGCAGGCTCTTCGATGTCACAGCAATTGCATTGATTTTGGCGCTTGCGTCGGCATTGATTTACTACGTATTGCGTCCATCTAAAACTGTAGTAGGCACTGCGCTGGGATATTATCGTATGACCTATCGGAGAGGTCCGATTGGATCTGCGCGTTTTACACCGGATGGGCAGACCATTGTTTACAGCGCTTCCTTTTCCGGAGGTGGGCGCGAGCTTTATCAAACCAGACCGGATCGCGCCGAGTCCCGATCGCTTGGTATTGAAAACGCAGAGATTGCCTCCATTTCACGAACCGGGGAAATGTTGATCCTGATGCCCGGTGACAAGCGGATACTCAGTCAGGTGCCGCTAACGGGAGGCTTACCGCGTGAGCTAGCCGAGCAGATTTATGGCGCCGATTGGTCTCCTGATGCAAGTACCATGGCTATTTCGCGATGGGCCAACGATCTGAGCTATCTTGAATTCCCGCCCGGAAAAATCCTGTATGAAAGCGCAAAACGGATCGATCCGATTCGTGTATCTGCCGCAGGCAATGCTGTCGCTTTTGTTGAGCACGGTGCTGGGGCATCCAATGGAGTCGTGGTGGTCATCGATAACAACGGCAAGAAGATCACACAATCGAAAGAATTGTACCCGGTTGGAATCTCCTGGGGTCCACAGGACAAAGAAGTCTGGTTCACAACGATAGCAAACGAACCGGGTGGCGGACATGAGCTTTATGGGCTCGATCTGTCAGGCGCCGCACGTCTGATTCAAAGATTTCCCGGCGGGACCAAGCTCCTGGATGTTGCATCGGATGGAAGAGCGTTGATCGGATTTACGGATGTGCGTACGATCCTTATGTTTCATGCCCAAGATCAAGAAGAACGCGAACTTTCCTGGCTGGATAATACGGAAGTGGTCGACTTCTCTCCGGATGGAAAAAAGATCTTGATGTGGGAGCGCGGCGAAGGAAGCGAATCTCCCAGCGGTACGATTTTTCTACGCGGAGTCGATGGTTCTCCGGCTGTCAGACTCGCAGGCGGCGCTCCGGAATCTTTTTCTCCGGATGGAAAGTGGGTATTGGCTGGTGTTGGCGCACAGAAGATTATTCTGGTGCCGACAGGCGCCGGCAACGCCCGATCTTTTGAGTACCCTGAGTATTCTGACGTGTTTACGATAGCAGCCATGCCGGATGGAAAAAATGTCCTCGCCATGGGTTTAAAAAACAAGGCAGAAACTGTCCTGTTGATGCAAAATATTGACGGTGGGAAGCCAGGATTCATTGCAACGAAAGGGCTGCGCGCCACTCCATTCAGTGCAATTTCGCGGGACGGGGAATTTTTGTTGATGCAGAATTCCGAAGGGAAAAGTTTTTCGTTTGCCTTAGCTACGCAAGCAGTGACACCCATCCCGGAATTGGAACCGGATGAGATTCCTTTTCAATGGACCGGGGATGGTTCAAACGTTCTGGTTTTGAATCGATTCGTATTGCCTTCAAAAGTATTCAAAGTAAATATTTCTACCGGAGAAAGACAGCTCTTTCGCGAGGTTCGTCCACCCGACCTGACCGGTGTCACCAGCATTCGGTCCATTCTTTTCTTCCGGGATGAAACGAGCTTTGCCTACAGTTACCAGCGCCAACTGAGCACACTGTATCTCGTAGAAAATCTTCGCTGACGCCCTGGATAAAGCCCATAGACAGGGAATTGTCTACCGTGATTTGAAACCGGGAAATATCATTCTGACAAAATTTGGAGCAAAACTTCTCGACTTTGGTCTGGCAAAACTCCAGCAAACCTCAACTGCGCAAGCGATCGTTTCCGGTGTTTCTGCGCTTGCGACCGAAGCAGGAGCAAAAAATCTCACGGCTGAAGGGAGCATTGTTGGCACGTTCCAGTACATGGCGCCCGAACAGTTGGAAGGACGGGAAATCGATTCGCGAACGGATATTTTTGCGTTCGGTACCGTGCTGTATGAAATGGTTACGGGAAAAAGAGCTTTTACCGGAAAGAGTCAGGCCAGTTTGATTGCAGCGATTCTGGAAAAAGATCCGCAACCAATTCAGGAAATCGTGCCAATGACGCCTCCGGCACTGGACCGCGCAGTGAAGACTTGTCTCGCAAAAGATCCCGAAGATCGATGGCAGACGGCGCACGATGTGATGCTGCAGCTGAGATGGATTTCAGACGGCACAGTGACTACGCAGGCACCTGCGGTCGCAGTCCGCCCTCAAAGCAAAAAGAACTGGCTCCCATGGTCGTTCGCGCTTTTATTTCTAATGGTCGCTGCAGCGGCCCTTACGTATATATATAGTGGAGCAAGAAAAACCAGCGTTCCCCAATTCCGAATGGTTATTTGCTTTACATTCGTGACGCGGCACTACTGGCCCAGGCTTTTGATCCTGGGAAAATGAAGCTATCTGAACCCTTTCCTTTGATCCGTAACATACAGGCCTATACTGATCCCGGTCCAACCGGATATGCTCCATTCTCTATCTCTGGAAACGGTGTTCTGGCACATGGAACCTTGAAGTGAACACTCGATTGACCTGGTTTGACCGAGGTGGAAAGCCACTCGAATCGGTCGGACAGCCGGGAAAATATTATGAACCATACTTTTCTCCAGATGAAAAGCGCGTCGTTGTGGCTATGGAGGACCCTCAATCAGCGAACCAGAACCTCTGGTTGATCGAGTTATCAAAAGGGATTTCGTCCCGGTTTACTTTCCGGACAGGCGCACTGGGATCACCCGTATGGTCTCCCGATGGAAACTCAATAGGCTTTACAGGTTCCCTACCTCTTGCGTTTTTGACCAGTGACGAATAGGTTTATCCTGAAACCATGAAATCCGAATCGAAAACGTCTTGTTTGGGAACGGCGTTCCTACTTGTCGGAACACTGGTTCTGATTCGTTACGCTCTGCCATCGGTTTGGAAAATTATCGCCGGTTTATTCGCGGGAGCGCTGTACCTGGGTGTTTTTGTGTTCATTGCTCTGCTGGCCATTCTTGGTTACTTCACTTACAAGAATTTAACCCGGAACAAAGTCAAAGCAGAAGAGCAACGCTACGCTAAAGTTATCAAGGCGGAAGATCTCTACAAGGCCTTGATAGAACGGCTGCACCGCGAAGTGGAATTAAACCAAATCACTGTAGAAGAGTTGTTGCAATCGGAAATTTTGATGCGTGAAAATCTCGCCTCGGTCCGAAGTGATCTGATTCGTCTTAAGGATTTTGCATCGCCGCAAAATCAGAAAAATGTAAGCATTCAACTGCGGGAATACCGGGAGCAATTAAGGCAGTCCAGGGAAGTGGCTTCGCGTGAAGTCATCGAAGAGAATCTCAAAATGGTGGAGGAAAAGCGGGAGCGAATCGAAGCGGCGCTGGAGGAGATCCGGCAGAAAGAGGCTCTGGTGGAACTGGTTTATAACAGTCTGGTAAACGTCGAAGAAGATTTGAAATTTGGACGCCCCGTGCAAAGACTATTTCCGCCGGACTTGTATCAACGATTCGGATTGGCTCCCCCCGCAACTCAACCCAAACTCCCCCCTATGCTGGAACGAAGCGATGAGTGAAATCCATCCCGATCTACAAATCAGCGAAGATCTGCTTCCTTATAACGATCGGTTGGAACGAAGGGGCACGGACAAACTGGATCTAATCGTTTTGCATTGCACGGAGCTGCCGACTCTGCAGATGGCGCGAGAGTTCGGCAAAAGAATTGTTTTGCCGGAAACTCAAACAGGATTTTCAGGGCACTATTACGTAGATCGCGATGGAAAAATCTATCAGTATGTGCAGGATGACCGGGTTGCGCGCCATGTGATCGGACATAATCAAAATTCATTGGGCATTGAAGTGGTAAATTTGGGACGGTTTCCCAACTGGTTCTACTCGACACACCAAACCTGCACGGAACCTTATCCACAGGAGCAAGTGGATTCAGTTCAGAATCTTTTGCATGTGCTGAAACATCGTTATCCTCAAATACACCGGCTCACCAGACATTCGGATCTCGATACAAACTGGATTCCTGCTGACGATGATCCTCTCGTTCAAATCCGGCGTAAAGTGGATCCAGGGCCACTTTTTCCCTGGGAGCAAATCTCGAATTGGTGGGATGATCTGTGTAAAGCCTTTGAGGTCAAGAGACGTTCATAATAGATGGGTAAACGATGTAACGCGGGCGTCTCGCGCCGCAAGGAGCGGACGGGACGTCCGCGATACGTTGATCATGAACTATGAATGAAAAAGCATTCGCTTCGACATTATTCGCAGATCCGCGGGATTTTCAGATTTTGTTTTTGTTGAGTTTCCTTACATTAGGAATTTGGGCCCGGGATTTCACATTGCGGTGGGATTGCGTTGCCGCAGCCATTTTGAGTTCGCTCCTGGTTCAAATGATTGCTGACCGTATCTGGTACAGCGAACATCCTTCCTTTCGCAGCGCTCTTATCACCGCCGTCAGTCTTTGCCTCTTGCTCAGGGCAAACTCCTGGATGACGATGGCTCTTGCGGGAAGTATTTCAATTCTCAGCAAGTTCGTGTTGCGATACCGCGGTAAACATTTTTTCAATCCCTCCAACTTTGGAATCATCGCGGTTCTCCTTTTAACTGCTGATGGCTGGGTCACTCCAGGACAATGGGGAGAGGAGGTCTGGTTTGCTATGTTTTTTGTCGGAGCCGGTTTCCTTGTTGTCAAAAAAGTGGGACGCTGGGATACAACCGCTGTGTTTCTTCTTGCTTATGCGTTTCTGGAAGCGGCGAGAAACTACTGGTTGGGATGGACGTGGGACGTTTATGCGCATCGATTGACCAGCGGGTCTTTGTTGTTGTTTTCTTTTTTCATGATTACTGATCCGCGTGCGATTCCGGATCATATTCGTGGACGGATTTTATTTGCCGCACTGGTCGCCGGGCTCACCTTTGTGCTTCGAAACTATTTCTTTTTGCCGACAGCAGTTTTCTGGGCTCTCTTTGTGTTATCACCCATCACGGTGTTGCTCGACCGTTTGTGGGCTTCGAAACGGTTTCAATGGATTTTTCAGCCGGCATCGATTGCGGCGCCGGCCGCACGAATCATAGGGAGGTAAATATGTTTCGATCTTTGCTGATTCTTTCTTTATTGTTGTGCAGCTCTTCTGCCTGGTCTTTTTGCGGATTCTACGTTGCCAAGGCGGATACAAAACTATTTAACAAGGCATCCAAAGTGATTCTTGCGCGAGAGGGAAACCGAACAGTCCTCACGATTTCCAATGACTATCAGGGAGACGTGAAGGATTTTGCTATCGTGGTGCCTGTGCCTGTTGTGCTCCAGAAAGAGCAGGTGCACATCGGCGATCCCAAAGTCATCGATCGAGTGGACGCTTTTTCAGCTCCGCGATTGGTCGAATACTTTGATGAGGATCCATGCAATATGCGGCGGTACAAAACAGAAGGGATACCGCTTCCCAGTGCAGCTCCGATGGCACAGAAGAAAGCTGCTGACGCATTAGGCGTCAAAATCGAAGCTCAATTTACTGTCGGTGAGTACGATATTCTGATTCTTAGCGCGAATGAATCTGCAGGGCTCGAAACCTGGCTGATCCAGAATGGATACAAAATACCTGTTGGTGCCAGGGATCTACTCCAGCCTTACATAAGGCAAAACATGAAATTCTTCGTTGCGAAAGTGAATCTGAAAGAGTTTGAGAAAAAGGGATTCGCTTACTTGCGTCCGTTACAGATGGCCTACGAATCGCCGAAATTCATGCTACCGATTCGGCTGGGCATGGCCAACGCCGAAAGTGAGCAGGATTTAGTCGCATTTGTTCTTTCACCAGTGGGAAGAGCAGAGGTGACAAACTACCGTACCGTAAAAATTCCTTCCAATATGGATATCCCGATTTTTGTAAAGAATGAATTTGGAGACTTCTATAAATCCATGTATCAGCGTTCCTACGAAAAAGAAGGGAAGAACGCGGTGTTTCTGGAATACGCCTGGGACATGAACTGGTGTGATCCTTGCGCGGCAGATCCGTTAACTCCCGAGGAGTTGCGCAAGGCGGGTGTTTTCTGGCTCAACGGGGGGCAAAAGGGCCAGGGTTTTGCTCCACCTCAACAACAAAGCAATGTGTATCTCACGCGGCTTCATGTTCGCTACAGTAGACCGAAATTTCCGGAGGATCTGGTTTTTCAAACGACGCCCAATCGTGAAAATTTCCAGGGCCGTTATGTTTTGCGCCATCCTTTCACCGGAGAGATCAAGTGCAAAGAGGGACGCGAATACAAAAGCAATTTACGGAAAAGAATGGAACAGGAAGCTCAGATTCTGGCTCAACTGACCGGCTGGGATATCAATAACATCCGGAAGAAGATCAGTTTTCCCGTCATGGCATCTGACGATAAGAGCGACGAATCCTGGTGGGACCGAGTCTTCGGCGACGACGACGAAGATTAAGATTTCACCGCAGAGAACGCTGAGAACGCAGAGTTAAAAAAGATCTGATTTTTTCTCTGCGCCCTCTGCGATCTCTGAAAAGACAGTTGCATTTAAGACGCCGTATTGATTACAATACCTGCGTGGCTTCGTTACAAAGGCCGTACTACTTTTGTAATATCGTTATCATAGTAGTTGCCTTTGCTATCACAGGATGCGCCGCCCGGCGCCCGATTGACAGAACGGGAGAACCCAGGGCACCGAGGAAACCTACGGCTGTTTCCCCCGGAGCTCCCCGTTTAAAAGCGCCTTTGATTCGAGTCGGACTAAAAACCGATTCCCGGTCTCTCACCATTTCCGCCGATGAAAAAATACATTTCAGTGATGGTTCGCGTTCCGGCTCTCATGAGTCTCCTTTGATTGCCAGCCTGAGTTTTGTCACGAACGTTGCAGCAAAATTTTTCGTCCAGGTCGGATCTTTCTCTTCCCGCGAAAGCGCGGAAAAAGCGCGCCGAGAACTGAAAACAAAATATTCCTCCCGCATTTTTGAAAACATCGATATGGGACGTTTTCAAGTTCAATTAGGACCTTTTGACAATCAGGAGCGCTCCCAGAAGGTGGTCGAAGAGATGAAAATCGGCGGTTTTCCCGGAGCGTTTTATGTGTCGGATACGCCGGAGGCCGCCCGAATGCCTGATTTGGTTCTGCGCGATGAATTAGGGGAAGTTCTGTTGCGCACAACAGGAACGTTGTCTTTGTGGACTTCCCGGCAGATTCAAAGCGCTGATGGTACGCCGTATCGCGGTTATTTCAGCATTTTTGTGAATCGCAGCGCCAGACTGACACTCGTCAACATCGTGAACTTTGAAGACTACTTGAAAGGTGTTGTACCAAATGAGATCGGTCCGGCCTCCGAAGGAACTTACGAAGCACTCAAGGCTCAGGCCGTAGCTGCGCGCACCTATGCAATCAAGAACATGAACCAGTTTGACACTGAAGGTTATGACATTTGCTCAACTCCGCGATGCCAGGTTTATTCGGGCTATAAAACAGAGCATGCTTTGACTTCGCGTGCTGTCGAAGAAACGGCGGGGGAAATCGTCGCATACGGAGGAGAAGCCATCAATGCTCTTTATACTTCCACCTGTGGCGGCAAAACTGAAAATGCTGAATACATGTTCGAGGGATGGGACTACCCGTATTTGAGAAGCGTGGAATGCTATCCGGAGGAAGAAAAGATTTCGCTGAAATCGGTGGCTCTGCAAGGACGGGAAGAACAATGGGCCGAAGCATGGTTGTACCTCAAAACCGGAATTCATACGCAACAAAATCCGGAAACCATTGCCAGCATTCAGGAGATGGAAGCTGCGATGCCGGCGCTTCTGGAATCGCTCGGGAAAACAGCGTGCTCAAGCAGTGCCCTTTCCTCAAATCACTGGGCGGCGCTGTCCGATTTCCTGGTTTCGAATCTTTGCTGGCAGAAGAAGAGAGATTCCCTTTTAGACCGGAAGGATTATCAGTACTTTGTGAATCGTTTGCAGCTCTCCGTGAATACAACTCCTGAAATACAATCCTTTTTGCTGTTGCTGCATGATTCGATCGTAAACCTTCCGGAACAGAAAAAAGCGTTTGATCCGTATTCAACCGTAAAGCGAAAAGATTTCTGGCAAACTCTTTACAATGTCTTGAAGCATTATCATCAAGTGAATACGAACGAAGGGATCGTGCGCGAAATCAGTCGCAGTCAGATGCAGGTTGTGGATGATCTCGGAGTACATTCGTATCTTCTGGATTCTTCCCTGTATCTGTACCAGCGCTTGGGAGAGCGCATCAGCCCACACAATCAGGTGAATTGCGCGCCCGGCGATAAAGTGGAATATCTGTTGTCAGAACAACAGGTGCAGCTTCTTGTGTGCGAAGTCGATCGTGCCGGCATTTCCGTGGATCGTTCTTCGAAGGTGACGTTCTGGCAGGACAAAATCGGACCTGCGGAACTGGGAGAAAAGGTGGCGCGTTATCTCGATATCGGAGAAATCTATGATCTTCAGCCGTTGAGTTACGGTCATTCCCAACGCGTCTATGAAATGAAGATTATTGGTTCAAAAGGATCCGGAACTTTGAAAGGCATTCGTGTTCGATGGGCTTTAGGTCTGAGGGACAATCTGTTTACGATTGAACGAACGTTTGACCGGAATGGCAAAGTCCAGCAATTCATTTTTACGGGTCGCGGTTGGGGACATGGTGTCGGAATGTGCCAGGTTGGCGCGATTGGATATGCCAAACAGGGCAAGGATTACAAATCAATCTTGAAACACTATTACACCGGCGTTCAGATCAGCAAAGTCTACTAAGCAAAGGCGCGGACGAGACGTCCGCGCTACATTGCTGTACTATATTCGTTGGGGACAATCTCATGACTGGCCGAAGCTTTAAGGGTGATCTTTCTGAGATCAGCCTTCCTGATATTCTGGAATTTGTGCGAAGCTCCCGCAAGACCGGGATCCTCACGTTCCGTCAGGACCGCATCAGAAAGAGTCTTCATATCAAAGAGGGGAATGTTATTTTCGCATCGAGCAACCTTCCGGAAGAGAGATTGGGTGACCTGCTACTTTCCTGGGGAATGATTGACAAGGAACACTTTCAGCAATCCGCTGCTTTGCTTACTTTAAAAAAACGCCAGGGAAGAATCCTTGTCGAAATGGGCGCAATTACGCCTAAACAATTGTGGGAGAGTGTGCAGAAACAGATTCGCCACATTGTTTACAGTCTTTTCAACTGGCATGATGGAGTTTTTTACTTCGCAGAGGGAGATCTTCCCACGCACGAAAACATAACTGCGGATGTAAATATCACAGATCTGGTCGTGGAAGGCATCCGGCGAATCAAGAATGTAGATGACCTTCAAAACAAGTTTCCCTCTCGCAAAGTTGTTCTCGTGCAAATAGATTCATCCCGGTCAGAACAAATCGCTCTTGAATCCTTTGAAAAGCATGTGCTGGAACTGGTAGATGGAAAACGCACGTTTCAAGAGATCTGCCGCGATAGCGAAATCGGGGATTTGGAAACGATCAGGGTGCTTTACATGTTGCTCAGTATCGGTTATATCAGTGTACAGAGCAGCCGCATGAATGAAACACCGGAACAAAGAGAGCTATCCAGGGAGGAAGCCTCAGGCATTATCGGAAATTACAATCGAATGTATTCCTATCTGTATCGATACATGATGCGTGAGGTTGGGCCGATCACGGAGCATGTGTTGAACAAATATCTGATGGAGATAAGAGAATCCAACTCTTCTATTCTAAAGAATGTTTCGATGAGAAAAGATGGCACACTGGATGGCGGTGCAATTCAAGGTAATCTTGAATGGTTTCGTGGTGACAACAAAAAAGATGTGTTGATCAGTTCGTTAAATGAATTCTTATATTCCAGCATTCTTGCCGTGAAACGAACTCTTGGTCCTGAACACGAATCACGCGTGATTGAAACACTTAAGGACATCCGTCCGGAACTATGACAACCGCACAGCGTCAACAGATTGCAGGCATGTTCCTGCTTGGCCTGCTTCTGCTTGTAGTTTTTCTTCTGAAGTACTAAGATAGAATCAGCTTACCGCGACGCTGGACGCGAAGACGCGCAACGCGTACGCTTTACGGGGTGTAAGGTGGGTATATCTGGAATTCTCTCGTCCCTCGGTTGGTTTGGCTTTTCGGCTGGGCTTGTCTACTACTTTATCAGAGATCGTTACGGCGATGCCGCTTTGATTCAGCAGTATGTCTGGCATACCCAAGTGATACTTATAATTTCAGCATGCCTGATCATTGCAGGATACACTTTGCGTTATATGGGAAGAAAAACCGGCATCGGCCAGCATCAGGCTCGTTGTCAAAAATGCGGAAAAAAGATAGACAAAGGAGAGAGCTATTGCTTCGATCACCGGCGCGATGCGATCTGGCAGGCGCAAGAGAAACACCGGCTCGAAGGATCAGGTAAGTTCAATCGATCACAGAAACGCGCATAAAATACTTCTGATCGGTGGTCCAACGGCCGCCGGCAAGAGCCAGATTGCGTGGGAACTCGCGCGAGAGATTCCCTGCGAGATCATCAATGCGGACTCACGGCAGATTTATAAGAATCTTTCCATTGGCACAAGCCAGCCTGACCCTCAGGAATTAAGACAGTATCCGCATCATTTATACGGGTTTCTGGATCCCACGGAATCCTTTACCGCGGCCGACTATGAGCGAATGGCCTCCATGGTAATTCACGAAATCATTTCTAACGGAAGGTTGCCGGTTCTGGTCGGCGGTACCGGATTTTACCTGAAAGCTGTCCTTCGTGGAGTCTGGCCTGTGGCGGCAAGAAATGATCAACTGCGAACACGACTTCGCAGGATTCAAAACCGGCACCACGAACGATTTTTGCACAGGATGTTGATGAGATTCGATCCTCTTTCCGCTGCTGCAATCGCTCCTCCTGATATATATCGAATCATCCGAGCTCTCGAAATCTTTTTTCAAACCGGCGTTCGACGTTCTGACCTTCCCCGGAATCAGGACGAACGCTATCAAGCGCTTAAGTATTATGTTTATCCGGGAAGGGAAGCACTGCATCAAAACATTGTAAAGAGAACGGAAACGATGTTTGAACAGGGTTGGATCGATGAGGTAAAACATTTGATTGACCGTTACCCTGATTTTGAAAAATTACCGGCGGCAAAATCGCTCGGATATCAGGAAATTCTTCGATTCCTGCACGGAGAAACCAGTTTGATCGAGTGTCAGGAAGCGGTCATCATGAAAACGAAACAGTACGCAAAAAGACAACTCACGTGGTTTCGAAACCAGGATCACTTTCAACTGATCCCCGAGACAGCGCCATTTCGCAAAATGATTGATTCTGTATTACAATGGTATCGGAACTAAAGCCTGGAGGGATTCATGGAAAAGGCCGGCAATGGCTTACAGAATCTTCAAGATGAATTTCTATATGGTCTTAAGAAAGACCGTCAATTGATCACCGTATATTTAATGAATGGCTACAAGCTTTCCGGCAAAATTAAAGGTTTTGACCGCTTTATCGTTGTTTTAGACAGTAATGGCCAAGATATCATGATTTTTAAACACGCGATCTCCACGATCGGGGCCGGGCTTCCTCCCCGCAAAGAACCGCGCGAAGCTCCTAGAGAGTAGTATCGAAATATTGCATATTGAATATTGCAAAAAGATTATGTTTTCCTATGCGATATGCAATATTCAATATGCAATAAATTAGAGTTTTAGAGTCTTGAGCTGATCCAGCAGCACCTCTGTCGTGATGGGACCTTTCAGAATCTGAGATGCTTTAGCAATCTGAGTGACCGCTTCCTGAATTGCACCCATTCCCGCGCCATGTTCAATATCAGATTTCGCTTTCTGATATTGTTTGTCCACCACGGCTTCTGCTTGTTTGCCAAGCGTATTGTTGCAAATGTTTTTTATTTTTTCGAGTAGACTCAACAGATTTTCTTTGCTGACCCCTGATGAAGAAGTTGAAACGGGGGCGGCGGGTACAGAAGAAGGCTCTGGAGCTTCTTTGAGCGCAACAAGTCCGTGAGTGACTAGCCCGTAAAGCACTTTGCAAATATCGAACACCGGCAAGTTTGAAGCTTTTGCAATGCTACGAATATCGGACTTGCCTGTGATTTTTGACAGGATCAACCACTCATGTGTATTCAGTTGAATTTGACCCCGGTCCGATTCCTGATCCACGATGAATTCCGGAATCATTTCCAGATTTGGAATCTTGCGTGAAAGCACGCGCCATTCATCCAGGCGTCGCGCCGCTTCCATCAGCAAATTCGTGTTACTTTTGCTGACAGTTTTTACTTTGGGCTCAACATCCGGTTCAAAATTGAATTCGCCATCATTCCAGATCGCCAGCTCATACACCGCCTCTTCTCCTTTAATTTCATCGAGTTCGGCGTGTATGATGTTTCCATCTTTGAGGTAAATCAGACCCACATGCTCATCCTTCTTTAGATGGAACATTCCTGTTTTTCCTGACACGCTGATAAGTTGAATGACGTCCGCGAGTTGCAGGTGTTTAAGCGAGCCCTGTAATGACATCTATATCTGAAGCCTCAAATGAAAGGACACCCTTGAAAGGCGGTCTAAGAATCAAAAGTGAGTCTAGCATAGTGAAAAAAATAAAGTCAATAACATCAACAATTTGGGAATCCCCTGATTTCCCAATCCCTTACGCCTTTAGTGCTGCAGATACTAATATTACCATAGCAGGCCGGACAGGCAACAACCTGTTCGGAAATGAATATAATCAGTACCCGGTGCATTTTACTATTCGAGGTTCACTATGATAAAAAATCGTTTATTTACTCCCGGACCGGTGAGCGTATATCCTCCCGCCCTGGCAGCGGCTCTTGAGGCCAACATCCATCATCGGACTCCTGAATTCAAAGAAATACTTTGGGATGTTATGGGTTCCTTGAAGAGGGTACTCGGAGAACCGGACCATCTCTTTTTATTTGCGGCTTCCGGTTCCGGCGCCATGGAGGCAGCCGTATCGAATTTCTTTTCGCCCGGTGAAGAAGTCGCCGTAGCCAGTTGCGGCAAATTCGGTGAGCGTTGGATTGAACTGACTCAGCGTTTCGGATTGACGACTCACATTTTAAAGTCGGTTTACGGTGATCCTGCGCGCTCAGAAGAAATTGCTGCCCTGCTTCGAAAGAATCCGGACATCAAAGGCGTATTCATTCAAGCTTGCGAGAGTTCAACGGGTGTGCAGAATGATGTGGAACAAATCGCAAAAGCGATGGGGAATTCTGAAGCTTTGTTGATCGTGGATGCAGTTTCCGCGCTTGCGACAATGCCGCTTTCCACCAGATTGGGAATAGACGTGCTTCTGAGTGGATCGCAAAAAGCGTTAATGATTCCGCCAGGTCTATCTTTCCTGGGTCTCACAGAAAATGCCTGGAAACGAGTTGAATCTTCAAAACTTCCCCGGTATTATTTTGACCTTCGATCGGCGCGTAAATCCTGGGATCAAGGAGGCCAAACGCCATTTACTCCGGCGACCTCTTTGATTCTGTCTTTGCAGAAATCATTGAAGGCCATCGAACAGGTGGGATTGGAACGATTGATTCAGCTAACTGAAAATCGAGCCCGGGCAACCAGGGCAGGTTTGTGTGCGTTATCGTTGAATCTTTTTTCAAAAGCGCCCGCGAATGCGCTTACTGCTGTAAAATTCGAGGACGCCGACAAAGTAACTTCCGCGCTTAAAAAACGATTTGGAATTCACCTTGCCGGTGGTCAGGGCGATATGAAAGGAAAAGTTTTTCGGATCAGCCATATGGGATATATGGACCATTTTGATTTACTTGGTGTGTTGAGCGCCCTGGAATTCGTATTAAAAGAGAACGGTCATCCGGTCACACTGGGAAGTTCCTTGCAGGCATTCCAGCAAGTTTATTCAGAGGTTGCGTGAGATGCATCGAATCCTAATACCGGACGGCTTGTCGGAACCCGGACTCGAAGTTTTGAAACAGGAGAAATCCTGGATCGCCGATGTCCGTTCCAAAATGACTTCGGAGGAACTGCGGAAGGAAATTTCAGGTGTTGAAGCGCTCATTATCCGGAGCGCAAGCAAGATCACAGCGGACATCCTGGAGAACGCGCCTCAGTTGAGAGTCATTGGAAGAGCGGGAACAGGAGTCGATAACATTGATCTCGCGGAAGCAACACGGCGGGGAATTCTGGTAATGAATGCGCCGGATGCCAACACGATTTCCGTTGCCGATCATACTGTCGCCATGCTACTGGCTCTCTGCCGGCACCTTCCTTTTGCTCACAACGATCTGAAACAGGGACGCTGGGAGAAAAAGAAATACGAAGGTCAGGAGCTGGAAGATAAGATTGTGGGAATCCTGGGATTCGGCCGCATCGGAAAAGAAGTTGTAAAAAGATTGCACGCCTTTAATACACGCATCATCGTTTACGATCCTTATGTGTCGGAACGGGTCGCCAAAGATCTGGATGTGGAGCTGATGAATCTGCAGCAATTGTTGGGAACCGCAGATTTTTTGAGTCTGCATATGCCGCTCATCCCGGAGACAATCCACTTTTTGAATCGCGAAAGGTTCGCGCAAATGAAGCCGGGAGTTCAAATCATCAATTGCGCGCGTGGTGAATTGATGGATGAAGCGGCTCTTTACGAAGCTCTCGAAAATGGAACCGTGCAGGGCGCGGCGCTGGATGTATTCAGCGAAGAACCTCCGCGCAGCGAACCGTTGATCAAGCTCATTCAGCATCCCAAAGTAATCTTGACTCCTCACCTCGCCGCCTCCACGCTGGAAGCGCAGGAAAAAGTGGGCTATCAGATCGCGGTGCAGATTCGTGATTTTCTGAAGGAAGGAACTGTCAGGAATGCCGTGAATTACTTCAACATGACGAAAGAAGAGTACGCCCGCAACGAACCATTCCTTCTCTTGAGTGAACGCCTTGCCTCATTTCTTGCACAGATCTCGGAAGGAGGATTTGACAGAATTTGTATCGAATTCAAGGGCGAAGTGGCCCATCTGTCCAAAGAAGCAATGATTCATGCTGTCTGCAAAGGGGTTCTGCAGCACATTCTTTCCCGCAATGTTAATATTGTGAATTCATTGAGCCTTGCAAAAGAGAGGGGAATTGAAGTGACTTCTACCGTGAGCGAACGGGATAACACGTTTTCGAGTTTGATAGCGATTACGCTCGAAACCGACAGGGCCAAACAAAAAGTAACAGGGACAGTTTTCGAAAAAACCCTGATCCGTCTGATTTCTATTAATGATGTTTATATCGATTTCCGTCCATTCGGCAACCTGCTTTTCTTTAAGAATCAGGATACGCCCGGAGTGGTAGGTAAAATCGGGACTTTACTCGGCAACAATCACATCAATATTGCTTCGATGAAGCTTGGCAGAATACCGGAAAGCAGCTATGCGCTGGGAATTGTGAGCGTCGATGGGGAACTTCCGGACAGTGTCGTCCAGCAATTGAAAAAAATTGCGGAGGTTGTCGACGCGCGTTGCCTTCGAATACAGTAGTTATAATTGGGAATGGACTCGGACAGTGTCTGGAGTGAGTTAGAAGCAAATGCCGATCTACGAATATGAATGTTTAAACAACAAACATCGATTTGAAGTGATTCAAAAGTTTGATGATCCGCCGGTCACTCATTGCACTGTTTGCGGAGAGCCGGTGCAAAAACTTCTCTCCTCACCTGCGATTCAATTTAAGGGGACAGGATGGTACATCACCGACTATGCGAGAAAAGGCCAGTCCACTTCTGAGAGTTCGGAATCTAAAAGCTCCGAAAGTAAACCTTCCACAGAAACTTCTAAGACTGACAAGCCTGCTACGAATTCGGGTAAATCTACAACAGAAAAATAGTTGACAAAGTCAACTAACAAAGTAGCACAGGCGTCTCGCCTGTGAAGCTCCACACAGGCGGGACCTGTGCTACTCTGATTATGCGTATTTGCGGCGCTGGCGGAGAGTATTTCTCGAGATCCCCAGAATTTTTGCTGCAACAGCCTGATTGTTATCGACTTTGGGAAGGACGAGTTCGATTAACAATTTCTCCATCCGCTCGATAAAGGCGTTGTATACCTTTCCTTCTTTCCATTCCAGTTCCTCGCTTTTCAATACGCCTTCCAGAAGCGCTGCAAATTGATTTGTGGGATCCAGATTCATCTTCGTGCCCTGCCCCTGACAGATTCTCCAGGTGCTCGATGTGATCAGGTGAGATGGTTCCAACAGGAACATCCTTTCAATGAGATTGGAGAGCTCCTGGATATTTCCCGGCCAGACATACTCTTGCAACAACATCAGGACTTCGTCGGTGAAACCTTTCGGGCGAATTCCTTTTTGCTGCGAATTCTGTCTGACAAAATATTCGGCAAGCAAAGGTATATCTTCTTTATGCTGGCGGAGCGGTGGAATTTTAAGAGTCGAATGATTTGAATCCGTGCTCTCTTGAAAAAGTCCCGGACGATTCTCCTGATAGGAAGCGATCAAACGGACACGCGATTCACTAAAACGCTCCATAATTTCCTGCTGCTGATGCGACGCTAACTGTTCCATATGTGTGAGGAACAGAATAGGCGCTTCACTTTTTGAAAAAGCTGACTTGAGACGCACTCTCAGCAGTTCCGGCAAGGATAAATTGCCATACTGGGTGAGTTGTTTCAACAGCCGGCAATCATACCGCACGAAGGGTTCACTCTTTCTGCTCGAGATTCTATGAATGCCTTGAGCCAGATGTTCCTTTCCGGTCCCTGCTTCTCCCAGAAGCAATACCGGAGTGGAATCCGATGCCAGACGCTGCGCCTGTTGATTCAACATCACAATGTCGGGGTTTTTGCCCAACAAAAGGTGGTAATCAGAGGTGATCGGTCGCTTCACGGCTCTGGTATTCTTCCAGACAATTGCGTCTCGAATCTTTTGCGCGATTGCTTCCAGATTTTGACTCGTGGAAAAGTAGTCGTAAATACCGTATTGCAAGGCCTGGATCGCGGTTTCAGCTGTTCCATTCTGGCAAAGCACAATCACAGGGATCGATGCATCGTTTTTCGAAAGCCATTCCTGAGTTTTTATATCAATTTCATTTTTCAGCTTGAGGATCAGAACGCTTGCTTTTCGCGAATGAGCAAATTTTTGGGGCGTACTCTGGAGGGAGGTTTTTCGAGCTTCGAGCACGAAATCATCCGCATAGCGTAAGAGTCTTTTGAACAAAGAATCTTCCGGACCGCAATAGATCACACGTGGCATTACAATCATGTCATACCAGGAACGGAGGGCAGGCCTGCGATTTATTGAAGCTTTAAGGAGAGAAGATACTTGCGGAAAGACTCTCCAAGATCTTTTCGCTTTAAAGCAAATTCAACAGTCGCTTTTAAAAAACCTAGCTTATTCCCCGCATCATAACGAGTTCCTCTAAATTTATACCCAAAAATCGGTCTTTGTTTCAATAACAATTTCAAACCGTTGGTTAACTGAATTTCTCCCTTTGCATCTTTTCCAACTTGCTCCAGCATCTCAAATAAATCCGGCGTAAGAATGTACCTTCCAATGATCGCAAGATTCGTTGGAGCTTCTTCCCTGGACGGCTTTTCAATCATGTCGGTAATTTCGTACAGGCCATCCCCCACTTCTTTTCCTGCGATGATTCCGTAGGAGCTCACTTTTTCCGGATCGACCTCTTCTATGGCGACGACAGGATGCTGTTTCTCGTAAAAAACGTTGAGAAGCTGCCGGGTGCAGGGGATATCCGAATCGATAATGTCATCTCCCAGGAAACAGGCGAATGGTTGGTCGCCAATCAGCTCACGGGCTGTCAGGAGCGCATGGCCGATTCCCAGCGCTTCTTTTTGCCGGACATAAGAGAGGTTGATCATGTCAGAAATATCTTTCACGATTGCAAGCAACTCTGTTTCGCCGCGTTGTTCCAGGATTTTTTCCAGTTCGAAAGAGACATCAAAATGATCCTCAATCGCGTTTTTCCCGCGTCCGGTGATGATAATGATGTTGTCAATGCCCGAATCGATTGCTTCTTCCACCGCGTATTGAATGAGCGGCTTATCTACAAGTGGAAGCATTTCTTTGGGTTGGGCTTTCGTTGCCGGCAGGAACCTTGTGCCGAGTCCCGCGGCGGGAAAAGCTGCTTTTCTTACTTTCATGGATCGAGGTTAATACGGTTTGTTTCTATTTTGAATTTCGAAAATCGCCGAGTTCGTATTGTAGCAATGTGGCCAGAACAAGTCCAGAAGTTTCCACGCGCAGAATTCGCGGTCCGAGATGAAAGGGCTGGTATCCCGTGCCGAGAAGTTTTTCTGTCTCGCTCTCTGTCCAGCCTCCTTCGGGACCTACTACAAATGTAATACGATTTATATCAAAGTAGCGCGGACGTCTCGTCTGCGCAGGCGGGACGCCCGCGCTACTTTGCAAATGCGACTCCCCCACTGATTCAAGAACAGCGCGGAGTGATCTGGAATCCTTTCGTTCATGAAGCAGGAGTTTCAACCCTGAATCTACAGTCCGTTCCAGATAGGAAGGCAGTAATAGCGGTGAATGGACGATGGTGGGGAAGGAATTCTCGCTTTGTCCTGCCGCCTGTTCTGCAATTTCATTCCAACGCTGCACCTTGAGGGCTGCGTTCTCTGGTTTAACGATGGTGCGTTCCGTAATCAGAGGGTAAATTTCAGCCACACCGATTTCGGTCGCTTTTTCAATCAGCCATTCAAAACGATCTCCTTTCGGAATGGCCTGACCAAGAATTAAATGCAAGGAACGCGCGGGCACAGGAAATTCCTGCAGCACCTTCAGATGAATTTGTTCGGGTGAGATCTGCTGAACGAGGCACTCCCATTTTTTTCCAAGTGTGAAAACCTGAAGCGTATCGCCGGATTTCAAGCGCATGACCTTCACGAGGCGCTTCCTGTAATTGCGGTCCAGACGAAAAACGCCCTCGGTGGGCTCTTGAGATATGTATAGTTTCGTCAATTTTTTCGCACGCGAGACGCCCGCGCTACTTTGCTAACGTTTTTCTATTCCAAAAATGTGCGGACTTTTTCGAAGACGCCTCGTTCTTGCGGATTAATCTTTTCGTTTCGCAGCTTGGCAAGCTCTTTCAGCATCTTTCGTTCCTGTGAAGAGAGATTTGTGGGAATTTTTACTTTGATGGCCACATGAAGATCGCCACGCCCGTACGAATTGACGTAGGGCACTCCCTTTCCGCGCATTGTTAAAACGGTTCCAGGCTGCGTTCCCTCCAGAATCTTCATGGATTCTTCGCCGTCCGGAGTTGGGATCCGGATCTCATCTCCCAAACTTGCCTGCAGCACAGTCACTTCTTTTTCACAGTAGAGATCAAAACCCTTTCGCATAAAAATCGGATGTTCCTGCACTTCAATCAGGACGTAAAGATCACCCGAAAGACCTCCACGCATTCCCGCTTCCCCTTCGGCCTTCAGCTTCAGCCGATTTCCTGTGTCCACACCCGGAGGAACTTTTACGTTCAGCGTCACCTTACGTTCGACACGGCCGCCACCACTGCACGATTTGCAAGGGTCTCGCAAAACCTGACCTGTGCCGCTGCAGTTGGGGCATGTTCGTGCGATGGTTACGAATCCTTGACTGTAACGAACCTGCCCGTACCCGTTGCAGGTGGAACATGTGGTTTTTCCTTGCGGACTATTGGAACCGGTCCCTTCACATTTTTCGCAGATGTCCATGCGCGGAATGACGATTTCTTTTTCGATTCCCTTAATCGCTTCTTCCAGCGTGATTTCGAGATGGTATTGCAAGTCGGCGCCGCGAACCGGACCGCTTTTGCGCCTGCGGCCTCCACTTCCAAAGAAATCACCAAAGAAGAAACTGCCCAGCACATCGCTGAAATCTGCAAAGAGATCCTGATTGAAGCCTGAAAAACCCTCGCTGCCGGAATAGCCACCCAGACCGGTGTGTCCGTAACGATCGTAGATCGTTCGTTTCTCTTTATCACCGAGCACGCTGTAGGCCTCGGCTGCCTGTTTAAAACTTTCTTCCGCTTCCTTGTTTCCCGGATTCTTGTCAGGATGAAATTTCATCGCCATCTTTCGATAGGCGCTCTTAACCTCCTGATCGGAAGCTTCGCGTGTGATTCCGAGGACTTCGTAATAATCTCTTTTGTTAGCCAACCCTAGAAACCTCTTAAGTCGGGCTTTGTAGTAGCGACTTTAGTCGCTAAAGAAATAGCGAATGAATTCGCTACTACAAACGGAGCCTAGAGCGAGGCATCTCCCCGCAACATTGCCTGCGCAAGCAATGTGGATGCTCTCTGCATCGCTTCAAGAGAGGATTTCATTTTTTGAGCATCCTGTGCGTGACTCGCTTGCTCTGCTTCCCAAAATACGTTTTTCAACTGAACAAGTTCCTGTTCATCCAACTTTTTCGAAAACTGATCAAACACTTTTCTGTTGGACGTGAGCAATTGATCCAGCTGATTCTTCATTTCGTCTATTTCTTTTCTTACGGAAGCCTGTTTCATCTCCACCTGCGTATTTGAGGCAAGGCGGGTGACTTCATCACGGCTCAAACCGCTGCTCGCTGAAATAACGATTGCCTGTTTCAATCCTGTATTGGAGTCTCTGGCGGACACCTGAACAATTCCATTTGCATCGATGTCAAACGTGACTTCCACCTGGGGGACTCCTCTTGGCGCGGGAAGTATTCCAGTAAGTTCAAATTTTCCAAGGGATTTGTTCTGGTGCGCTTTTTCCCCTTCACCCTGCAGAACGTTAATTTCCACAGTGCTCTGATTATCAGTAACCGTCGTAAAAATCAAACTCTTTCGAGTTGGAATTGTGGTGTTCTTCTCAATAATGACAGTGAAATTTCCGCCGCGCGTTTCAATGCCGAGCGGCAGCGGAGTGACGTCGAGTAGCACGATATCTTTTACTTCGGCATTCAGGACCGCGCCTTGAACTGCGGCGCCCATTGCCACGACTTCATCCGGATTGATCTCGCGGTTCGGTGATTTCCCAAAAATCTTATTCACGCGTTCAATCACTTTTGGCGTTCGTGTCTGGCCGCCAACCAGAATGACCTGATTCAATTGTTCCGGGCGGATTCCGGCATCTTTCAGCGCGTCATAGCAGGGTTTTTCGATTTGATCCAGCAAGTCCTCAATCAATACCTCAAGTTTCGAACGCTGCAAAGTCAGATCCAGGTGTTTTGGTCCGTGTTGATCCGCAGTGATGAACGGCAAATTGATTTTCGCTTCCAGCGTTGTGGAAAGCTCGCATTTCGCTTTTTCCGCCGCTTCCTTGATTCGCTGCATGGCCATTCTGTCCGAAGACAGATCGATGCCGGCCTGTTCTCTGAACTCTTCCAGCATCCAGCGAATCACACGACGGTCAAAATCTTCTCCACCTAAGAATGTGTTGCCGTTGGTTGCCAGAACTTCAAAAACGCCGTCATGGATTTCCAGAATCGTGATATCAAACGTGCCCCCGCCTAAATCGAAAACGGCAATGATTTCATGGTCCGTTTTGTTCAGTCCGTAGGCCAGCGCCGCGGCGGTTGGCTCATTGATGATTCTCCGAACGTTCAATCCTGCAATCTGACCTGCATCCTTTGTGGCCTGCCGCTGACTGTCATTGAAGTGCGCGGGAACCGTTATGATTGCATCGTAGATTTCATAACCGAGATAATCTTCCGAATATTTCTTAATGTTTTGAAGAATGTAAGACGAAATTTCCTCCGGGCTGTATTCGTGGTCCTTCACTTTGATACGAATATCGCCGTTGGAAGCGCGGTTCAGCTGGTAAGGCAGGAAATTCCGGACCTGTTCAATTTCAGGAGAATCGAATTTACGCCCGATCAAACGTTTGACTGCAAAGATCGTGTTGATCGGATTCACAACGGCTTGCCGTTTGGCGATCTGACCCACCAGACGGTCCGATTTCTCCGAAAACGCAACGATCGATGGCGTGGTTCGAGCGCCCTCCAGGTTTGGGATTACTTGTGGAACGCCATTCTCGTACAAAGCAGCACAGGAGTTGGTCGTCCCCAGATCAATGCCTATGATTCTTTGTTCAGCCATTCGTCATCACTCTTGCTTTCCGTTGGGTTTTCTTTCGGTGATTCATCCTCCGGCGCGTAGCTCACCTTCACCATGGCCGGCCGTAACAAGCGGTTCTGAAAGAAGTAACCCCTCTGCAATTCTTCCAGAATCGTTCCTTCTTCCACATCGCTTCTCGGTTCGCGTGCCACAGCTTCATGAAAATTGGGATCGAACTTTTGGCCTTTTGATTCGATGATCCGCAATCCCCGTTTTTCAAGAAGATCTCGCAACTGCCTGTAAATCAGCTCCACCCCTTTTCTATATTCCGGATTGGAAGAATCATCTGAGTGTGATAAGGCGCGTTCGAAGTTATCCAGAATGAAAATCAAGTCTCCAACAATATCAGAAAGGGCGTACTGTTGAAATTCCCTTTTATCTTTTTCGCTGCGTTTCCGAAAATTCTCAAAATCCGCATGTTTGCGCAGCAGACGATCATAGATTTCGTCTTTTTCTCTACGCAGGCTTTCCATTTGCTGTTCGAGTTCGCGAACAGGATTAGCCGGGGCCATTTCGAGTGCGTGCGAGCCGGGATTATCCGGATCCAGAAGCTCGATCTGGATGTCCTCGTCGTCCTCGTCTTTGCCATTTCCTTTAGAAATGAAATCGGTATCTTCGAAATCGTCCTTTTCGTCTGCCATAGTGTTCTCTTTATTTCCCGCCAGATAAAATCTCGCTCACCACTTTTGCTAAATGGTCTACCAGAGGGATCATCCGGCCATATTCCATTCGCGTCGGTCCAAGAATCGCAAGTGTTCCGATCGGTTCATTCTCATATCTATAAGCGGAGGAGATCAGGGTCAATCCTTTTAGCTCAGGATCCCGGTTCTCCGATCCGATGAGAATATGGATACCTTCACCCTCGATGCACTCAGTTAAAATATGAACAATTTTACTTTTTTGTTCAAGGGCCTCGAGAATCTCCCGCGTGCGAGTGAGGTCCGAAAATTCAGGATAGTTAACAATTTGCGACGCTCCGATCACGTAAAGTTGATCTCCTGCAGGCATTTCCAGGCATTTCCGGCTGAGAATCATTGCTCTCTTCAAGAGGATGTCGTACTGGGTTTGTTCCTGTCTCATCAAATTCAGGATTTTTCGACGGATGCTCGGCAGGGTCTGACCACAAAACTCTGTCCGGATGTAGTTTGCGATTCTGATCAATTCATCCTGAGCAACCGGTTCCTCCATTTCGATCATTTTGTTGCTGACGACTCCTCCCTTCGTAACAAGGATGGCCAGAATGCGCGTCGAGCTGATCGAAACAAAATCCATGTTCTCCAGAACCATTTTTTCCAGATTCGGAGCCACGGCCAGAGCCACACTGTGAGAAAGACGCGAGAGGAGCTCCGTCGTCAGAACGAGCAGTTCCTCAAAATCGCCCGAAGTCTTTACCATCTGGTTCTCAATCATCTCTTTTTGAAGTGAATTGAGCTGTGGATTTCTCAATAGGTGGTTGACAAAGAAACGATAACCTTTATCGGTTGGCACACGGCCGGCGGATGTGTGCGGCTGCATGATGTAACCCGCCTCTTCCAAATTAGATAGAACATTCCTGATAGTCGCCGGGCTCAAGCCCATTTTGGTCTTCTTGGATAAGGTTCGCGATCCAACCGGCTCCCCGGTCTGCGAGTAGATAGAGATCAGCTCGCGCAGGATTTTCTTGCTTCGCTCATCCAGCCGTTCGTCGGAAACTTTCATGATGATTCAAAAAGGTTGGAATGAAATGTAACATTCGTCATTTGCCTTGTCAAAAGCCCGTTCGTAATACCCGACTTTAAACAAAGTAGCGCGGGCCTTTGGCCTGCGGATGCCCGCAGACGAGACGTCCGCGCTACTTTGTGATTAAGCTGGTTTTTCAATCTTTTGTTTCGAAAAGTTTTCCAGTGCCTGTTTCAGCTTCGTCAGCTTTGCCTCGACCATATGAACGAATTCCTGATCCTTGAGCGAAGGCAAATTGATGAGAATATTCTCCATTGCGCCTTTTGCACCCGCGTGACACATAAATTGAGCGACTTTGAGGTCGGAAAAGGCGCTCGGATTGCCGATCAAAGCCACTTCTGCAATCAAGTGCAAACATTCTATGCAAGCATTCATGGTTTCCAGCGGTATTTCAACCGCAACATGAAAAGCGCGCTGGATCGACTGCTGACGAATCTTCGATTCTTCTTCCGTCGTTTTGGAAAGTTTATACGCCTGCATCACTTCTGTATAGGCAAGGCTGTCCTCTGTAATCAGGCGTGTCAGCTTATTCTGGTAGGAAGAGGCTTCGATACTGATTTTTTGCAAGACTTCCTGATCGTCTCCGCTCACTCCCTTGCGGAGCGTCCCTAGTTTTCCGTACATCGCGATCAATGCCGCGCCAAGCGCGCCTGCAAGCGCTGAGACAGAACCCCCTCCCGGAACCGGATCTTCCGACGCAAGCTTCTTGAGGAAATCTGAGATTGTCCAGGATGCAAGTTGATTTGGATCTAATTTCGGTTTCTGTTCCAAGAGATTTCCCCCTTTTTGATGACCGTTTCCAGCCGGTTGACTCCTAGATTATAGAAGAGATAACCGTAATCGGGAATATCAAAGATCAAGCAATCCATTTGTTTGCCCGGTTCCAGTGACCCGACCTTGCGATCCCAATCAATTGCCGCGGCCGCATGCAGCGTCGCTGCTGTCAGCGCTTCTTCCGGAGTCAGTCCGTACAACAAAGAAGCAAGCTGCAAAACATATTGCATAGAATGAGAAAAGCAAGTGCCCGGATTGAAATCCGTAGCCAGAGCGATCCGCACGCCCGCTTCGATCATGCGCCGCGCCGGTGCGTGCTGTTTGACTTTTAATGCGAAGGATGTCCCGGGAAGCAATACACCGATAACTCCTGCTTCTGCCATTCTCGCGATTCCGTTCTCATTCGCCAGGATGAGATGATCCGCCGAGATCGCATTCATCTCCGCAGCCAGGGCCGCCCCGTTCACATCTGCCAACTCATCCACATGCAGTTTGATCTTCAGCCCGAGAGATCTTGCCTTCAGACAGATTTTTCGAGCTTCCTCAACCGAATAGTAACCCTGATCGCAAAAAACATCGCAAAAAGTCGCGAGCCGTTTTTCAGCTACGGCAGGCAGCATCTGAGTGAGAATTTCTTGAATGTATTCTTCTCTCGTCTTGTCCCGCGGAAAATCATGAGCGCCCAGGAAAGTTGTCACCATGTCCTGTGTGGCCTGCGAGGAAATCTTGTGAGCCACGGAGAGTAATTTTTCTTCGCATTCCCAGCTCAGTCCGTATCCGGATTTCACCTCTACGGTTGTCGTTCCGTACTGCAACATTGTTTCAAGATGACGAAGGCTATGTTCGGCAAGAGTCTGCTCAGAAGCATCACGCGTTGCGCGAACGGTATGTTGAATTCCGCCTCCTGCCGCTGCAATTTCCTGATACGTCGCGCCGCGAAGTCGCATGAGAAATTCAGGGCAACGGTCTCCTCCGAATATCAGGTGTGTATGGGGATCAACGAATCCAGGCATCAGGACTTTGCCCGTGGCGTCGATTTTTTCAACGCCAGGATACGAAGACAATGCTTCGCTCGTGGAGCCAACAAATAGAATCTTATCTTGATCGCTGACGATTGCACCATTCTCGATTACGGAGAGACCTCCGCCGGAAAGCGGTGTAACCAGCTGTGCCGCGTCGTGAATCAGAATCATTTTTCTGTTAGAAGCTGAACGATCTTATCCAGGGAAAGACCTTCAATTTTCAAACGTTTCAAACGTCCTGTTTCGCCGGAGATCAGGTGAACACTCCGCGCCGGCAAGGAAAGCTTTTCGGACAACAACTTGATCAATTGAGCATTTGCTGCTCCCTCTACAGGGGCAGATGTCAGCCTGATTTTGAATTGATTTGAGCTTTCCTGAATGATGGAGATTTTAGAAGAACGTGGTACGGCCCGAACCACAATCACTGTAGAGGGTAACTCAAGATTGTTTGGGGCCGCCTTCCTGGGCTTTACCATAGTACATGATTTTTTCAGCCGATTTTTCTTCTTCTTTCTGGTATTCCAGTATTTTTTGCATGATCTGAATGGACGTCTGGATCTTGTCTTGAAGCGCTTTGCGCTGCAGCTTCAAGTCCATCATGTCCTTTTGAATTTTCAGGACCTGGCCCTGGGCGTGTTCCATCAATTTCATGGCTTTAAACTCGGCTTCTTTAACGATCAGGTCTCCTTCTTTTTTGGTGTTGGCCAGCATCGCTTCGCTGTTCTTTTGAGCGGTAACGAGAGTGTTCTTGAGGATATGATCCCGCTCTTCGTAGTCCTTTAAGATTTCCCGGAGTCTGTCAATCTCCTGCTTGAAAATATCGTTTTCACGGCTGAGCTCTTCGATTTGTTCTGCGACCGTGATCAAAAAATTTCGGACTTCTTCCTGATCGTAGCCCTTTAGCTTGACCTGAAACTTTTGACGTTGAATGTCGATCGATGAAATTTTCATGGCCGCAAATACCTCCCTCTGTATAACTCGACGTAATCAAAAATGCTACCCACAACAACAATCCTGATGGCGAACAACAGCAAAAACAGGATCATCGGACTAAAGTCAATGCCCCAGGTCATTGGCAGCTTACGGCGTATGGGACTCAACACCGGTTCGGTAATCTTATAGATCGCGTGAACGATCGGGTTGTACGGCAAACGAATCCAGGACAGTATGACTCTCGCAAAAAGGACCACCAGAAAAATGGTAATGATCGAGTCCAATATGTATGCGACTGCCCGCAGGACATTCAGTAATATTAGCATAGTCGTATTATAGCATCCGCCCTATTCTCTTCTTCCGAAGAGAGCGGTGCCGATCCTGACCATTGTCGCTCCTTCCTCTATAGCAACAATATAATCGTGTGACATGCCCATCGACAATTCTGAAAGCCCCGGATGGACGGAAGCAAGCTCCTTTAGACGGCGGAAGTAGGGCCGCACTTGCTCGGGATCTTCAAATAAAGGCGGGATTGCCATCAGCCCGCGAATGCTGACATTCTCCAGGTTTCCACTCGCATCCAGCACTTCTTTCAGTTTTTCGGGATCAAGACCATGCTTTGTTTCCTCACCACCCAGATTGATTTCGAACAATATGGATATTTGCTTCTTTTGTTTCGAAGCTTCCTGATCGATCAAACGAAGCAGGCGCAAGGAATCGACGGATTGGATCCAGGTAAAATGGCGTACGGCATCCCGCACTTTGTTGCTCTGCAAGTGCCCGATGAAATGCCATTCAATATCATCGGGTAGATCTTTGATTTTCTGAATCGCTTCTTGAATCCTGTTTTCACCGAAAATGCGCATCCCCACGTCATAGGCTTCCAGCACTCTTTCTGATGAAACCGTTTTCGATGCGCCGATGATTTTCACCTCACGACCGGCCGCTACTGCGGCAACTTCCGCTTGAATTTTGCTGAGGTTGGACTGAATCATGGAGTTACTATACAATCAGGAACCTCCTTATGAAACCCGGTTTTTTCATCACTTTTGAAGGCATTGAAGGCTGTGGAAAAACATCCCAGCTGAAGCTTGCCGCGCAATGGTTGGAGCAACAAGGTCACAAAGTCTGTCGCACGCGCGAGCCGGGAGGCACCGAGCTCGGAATCCATATCCGCAAACTGCTGCTTTCGGAAACTAGCTCCGGTCTCGCGCCTTTGTCGGAAGCGCTCCTATACATGGCCGATCGCTTCCAGCACATCAATGAAGTGATCCGGCCCGCTCTGGAAGCTGGTCAGGTTGTGTTGTGCGATCGCTATCATGACAGCACGATTGCGTACCAGGGTTACGCTCGAAAAATCTCTTTGAACTTTCTGGATGCAATCTGGAAGAATTCCGGATCGGTTTTGGAGCCGCATTTAACTTTATTATTGGATCTGGAACCAAAGTCAGGCATCGAACGTTCTTTGCAAAAACTCGAGGCTCAACAGATCGATGAATCACGTTTTGAAAAAGAGACTCTGGAATTTCACACTCGCGTGCGCGATGGTTTTTTAACTCTTGCGCGAGAGAATCCAGGTAGAATCCACGTCGTTGATGCAAACAGGTCAATCGATGACGTGCATAAAAACGTAGTTGAAGTAATAGCTGAATTCTTTAACAGAAGCTCGCAAAGCACGCAAAGATTAAAATAATATTTTCTTCGCGCTCTTTGCGGCCTTCTGTAGAAAAAAATATGAAACTGACAGATATTGCGGGAAACAAACGGATCGTTGAGTACTTTCAGCGCGCTCTTAAACGGAAACAACTGGGCCATGCCTACCTTTTTTCAGGCCCGGCTGGTGTAGGCAAAAGCACGCTTGCGGCGGTTCTATGCAAGACTCTGCTGTGCAAAAACCCCGATGCGGAGGGTCCATGCAGCAGCTGTGTTTCTTGCCACAAGTTTGACAGCGGAAATCATCCCGACTTTCACCAGTTCATAGCGGAAGGGCTCTATTTCAAAATCGATCTGATCCGCCAGATCATTCATCAAGCTTCTTTAAAGCCGGTGGAGTCCAGCTGGAAAACATTTCTACTCGAAGACGTGGATTACATGCGCGACGAAGCCGCAAATGCTTTCCTGAAAGTGCTCGAAGAACCACCCGGGCAGACAATCTTCTTTCTCATCTGCGAGCGCTCGGAGGGATTGCTTTCCACGATTCGTTCCAGGTGCCAGATCTTCGAATTTCAACCCCTGCAGCCGGAAGAGATCAAACAATGGCTCATCAAGAAAAATAATATCGGCGAGCAGGACGCAGCCTACCTCTCTTTGAGCACACATGGATCTCCCGGAAAAGCACTGAGTGTCAATCCCGAACAATACCAGGAAATGAGAGACAAGGTTCTGGTTGCACTGGAAACCGCAATCCTGCCAAAAACCTACTACACTCTCATCGATGCCGTTCGGGCCATCACAGTGGATCGCACCGAAATGGTGGAGCGCCTTTTGATACTGGAGGAGCTGGCGCGCGATCTGATTCTTTTGAAATCCTCATCAGACGCAAGGTTGGTGCATGAAGATGCGAGAAAGAGACTCGCACCTCTGATGGAAAACCTGGATCTCCGTTTGCTCGATGAGTTTTATGATGAGCTTTTACAGGTTCGCGAAGCGATCTTAAAGATTAACGCCAACATCAGTTTGTCGCTTCAATCCTTGTTGTTGCCACTGAAAATGAAATGCGACGAAAGGCGGGCAACGATCGCATGAATTACGCAATCGTAACAGCTGCAGGCAAAGGATCTCGTTTTGGAGAGAAAAAAACGTTGCATCTTTTGAATGAAAAACCGCTGTTATCCTGGTCTTTGCGTGTGCTGGAAGAAGCACCGGAGATCGCAGAAGTCATCGTAACTTTTGCGCCGGATGACTCGGAAGAGGCATACAAAAAAGTTTGCCGGGATGAGAATTTCAAGAAAGCGCGATTCGTAGCAGGGGGAGATACCCGCTATGATTCGGTGCGCAATGCATTTTTCTCGTTGAAAGAGGAAAAGGGAATTGTTTTGATTCATGATGCGGCTCGCCCGTTGTTGTCACGCGAGCTTTTGTTGCGAGTATTGGAGGCAACGCAAAAGCATGGGGCGGCGCTCCCCGTTTTGCCGATAACAGAAACCGTTAAAGAAGTGGAAGGGGAGCAGGTTGCGCGCACGTTGTCGCGCGAAAAACTGTTTGTAGCGCAAACCCCGCAGGGGTTTCGCGTCGAACTTCTGGCTTCAGCCTACGCTAAAATAGTGGATAGCAACGTTACAGATGAGGCGATGCTCGTTGAGATGGCGGGATATAGAGTTCACGTGGTTGCAGGGGAATCCAGAAATCTAAAGATTACAGAACCTTCAGACATAAGAGTTGCGGAGACATATCTATGAGCTACCGTGTGGGAATCGGTTTTGATGCGCACAAATTCATGGTGGGTCGCAAACTCATGCTGGGTGGTTTCGAAATTCCCCATTCGGTCGGTCTTCACGGACATTCGGACGCCGATGTCTTGCTTCATGCGTTGACCGACGCTCTGTTGGGAGCGGCTGGGCTCGGGGACATCGGTATGCATTTTCCGGATTCGGATCCGCAATGGAAAGACGCGTCCAGCGGCGTTTTTGTGCAACAGGCGCTTCAGGAGGTTTACCAGCTCGGCTGGAAGGTGAGCAACGTGGATCTCACACTCATCGCCCAGGAACCGAAGTTCGGACCGTACCGCAACGAGATTCGCTCCAGCATTGCTACATTATTAGAGCTGCCGGAAGAAATCATCAATCTGAAAGCAAAGACAACGGACCATATGGGATTTACCGGAAGAGGGGAAGGGATCGCCGCCCAGGCAATCGTATTGCTGGAATCAGATGCCTCGTGAGGGGATCGTGTATGGTTTTCATGGCGTTGAGGAAATTGTCCAGCACCAGCCCGAGCGAATCAACCACATCTGGACAACGCAACATGCCTCGCTTCGCTTAAAGCGATTGCTCGCCACCGCCCGGAGCAAGAAAATTTCAATTCATATTGTTGATCCGGCCGTTCTCACGAAGCTTGCAGGCGATTCTCACCATCAGGATGTTGTCGTTGAGATCAGTCCTTACCGCTACTACCGCCCCGATCAATTACTGGAAAACATAACGGAGGAATCACTTTTCTGCATTCTTGATGAAATTCAGGATGTAACCAATTTTGCAGCGTTGATTCGATCAGCTGAAGGCGCGGGCGTGCAAGGAATCTTCATACCGGAGAGGCGCTCCGCACAGGTCACCGGCGTCACCTACAAGCTTTCTGCCGGCGCGCTGGAACATGTAAGGATCGCGAGAGCAGGGAATCTTGCGCGTTTGATTGAGCAGCTTCAGGAGAAAAATATTCG
>JAKEFK010000085.1 GCA_022616075.1 bacterium | reverse complement strand
GCGGGAACGGATCAGCATAGAAGGCTCAGATTCAAAATTTTCAGAGAGTAATTCCTGAGATTTAACAGGTGGCACATCGATTTGAATATCGAATCGATCCAATAATGGACCGGAAATCCTGCCTAAATATCGTTTCAACTGTTGTGGCGAACATTTGCAAGGATGATCCATCGAACCGTAGAATCCGCAGCCGCAAGGATTCATTGCCATTTTGCAAGTCGGAGCAAAGGAGCGAGAAACCAAAACCCAAGGATTACCCATTCGAATCCATAACACTCGGAGATCATATCCGGAAGCGCCGCATGGATCTTAACCTCTTTCAGCACGAGGTCGCAGAGCAATTGGGGGTAGATAAATGCACAATCCACAACTGGGAGCGGAATTTCAACAAGCCGGATGCTCGACTGGTTCCTAGGATCATCGAGTTCCTAGGGTACAGTCCCTTCCCACGGTCAGTCTTAAGGGAAGAGCGATGGGATACAATAAGAGGCCTGGTAAAACGCCGGGCTTTCTTTTGGAAGTCTTAACGCGACTGTATTCGTTCGAGTGCGTTTAAAATAATCTCGGCGATTGTCTGCTCTGTAGCATTTCATGAAGATCTTATGGTGCCCGTCTTTTACGGATATATCCGCGTCGAAAATGCTTCTACGTGGTTTTGCAATGACTTACGGTTATTAGAGAAGTGGCCCGCGGCAGACCACCCTGTGAAACCAAGTCGATGACGGGGTGTTTTGAATGAATCTGCTCGATGGGTTAAGACTAAATCGAGTTTAAAAAATGAACAATTGTTGCATTCGAACGAATCGATGCAGAAAGTCGCAATGATGTGTTTCTTAAAAGCCACTTTCCGCATTCAAGTGGCCGGAATGCAATCATAGCAGTTCCCTCAGAAGGGGGGATCATCGCTTGCTGTAGCCTCAGATTTCAATTCCACACGTTGAGGAGAGCATCAAATATACAAATTAACGGTACAGTTTACTGCGGTCGCTCTTTTGAGGGTCGCTTAGCGCAAGCTTTTGGAATCCATCTCCCGATTTAGGATGACCGTAATTGAACATCATTTGTCGGAGCGAAGATGTTCCTTGTTTTTTCTTTCTGAAACATTTCTCTTCTGTTGTCTGATGAAATCTTTGACTGCATCCGGTACCTTTAAGGAGGGAATATCGAGTTCACCCTTATGAGTGGGATGTTCGGGACGACTGACGACCTGTAAAGCCCAGCGCCCTCTTGCAGTCTCAGCAAGCGGATGATAAGGTTGCAATTCCAGAAGTTCTTCTAAATTTCCAATTGGATCTCCGCCTATATACGCTGGTTCTGCATAAATTCCAGCTGCGAAGGTGTAATAACTATGGGGGAATTTTGCTTTCAGGTTTGTGTAAGAAAAAGCGAACTTGGATTCTATTGATGATTTGCTGGCTACTTCAAGAGCGTGCGGGATCTTTGTTTCACGATACGCTTCCCCCGATATGATGTAGTTCAAGGCGTTTTTGTCTTCGGCGACCACTGGAGATTCAACAAGAACTTTTACAATATTAGAGGTAGCCATTCCCTGCCAGCATGAATATTGTCGCCGAGTCCCTAGTGCAGAAATTGTTGGCATCCTCAATTGCTGCGCGTCGCTTTCCGCGACGCTACATCTACCTGAGCTTGTTAATGTTATACGCACTTCATATACCCCATTTTTTGAAAGCAACGGTCCAAGGTTATAGGAGACATAATATTTTTCTCCTGGATGGAGGAGAACAACATCATCGAACATGCGAAAAGGTTCTGGACTTCTTGAGAGATGTTCATTTGCTGGGCTGATATCCACCTGCCAACCATTCTTTTTGTTCCAAGCAGTCGGAACTACAATGTCCTCGGTTCCTTCGTTCGTAATAGCTCCTATAATGTAAAGTGGTGAATAGACAAGGGCTCGACCTGGAATATCTCCTATATGTACTGATACTTGAGCTTCACCAGAAAGGCTCAAAAATGCAATTAAAACGAACGATGTGATTGTTGTGTAGATTATCCTCGTCATTTCAATATCTCCATGTCTTCACTCTGGACAGGTAAGTGGGTCCCTGTTATTAAGATCTTGCGAGTTTCTAACGCACATCAGATCGGAATCGGTCGATAGAACGTGCAGCTTGTGGACTCCGAGAGTGGGTTCGGAAGCATAATCCATTAGACACCAGGGATCGCCTGGTAACCCCTCCCAAGCGTGATACTGAAATTCGTGGTCGATAAAATACCAACTGTGAGCCATTTCATGAGCCGCAAGATCATCAATCGCGTTTTGGAAATTTCCGCTGAAATAATAATCAGCGATTTCCTGGCGAAATACAACAGCGATGGGGAAACCCGCATACGCATAGTTAATCCCGAACCATCCCTGATCTGCATTTGAAGCTATTGAAGCAAGGGCCATATGGTTTCGAGGATCCGCTGCGGGAGCGGTCCAATACCATTGAATTCGATTTTGAAGGAAGGCCACTCCGCCAGGTTCAGGTACAATAGGCCATGATGGCAAATAGTTGCCACTCCCAAATTTCAGTTCTACAAACGCATCGTCATATGCACGACTATATCTTGTGTCCGCTGGTAATACGTCATAGGTGCCGGAAATGACTTTCGCAACAAAGCTGTGCGGATGTTTCGCACAATACGCGGAAAACGTGCCGTTCGCCGGATCACATGAAGTGCTAACCGTTGATTGGTACGAGTTTGAAAGTGCGGGAGGATTGAGGATCAGCTTCTTGTTCTTCATGTCCACGCTTTTAATAGAACGTTCTTCTCCTGCCGGAACAAAGGCGGAAGAAATGAGTACAATCTCTCCTTTCTTAAAAGTACTGATGTTTGCAACAAAAAGTTCACTACTTCCTGCAGCTGAGGGTTGGATGAGAAATTCACCCGTCTTCCACATTTTTAAATGATCGACGTAAACACGATTCCAAGCAGTAAGTAAAGAGCTCTTCACGATCTGACTGAAATCGCTGTAATAGCTGGCTTCAATAATGTAGTTGTCTCCAGCGGCAGCGATCTTGTTTGATCCACTGGCTGAATTGCCAGCAGATCCGGGAACTTCCAAGAACACTTTTACCTCTCCGTTTGAGTCGGAGGTTGCTGTCCATGCCGGAGGATTGGAATCAGGAACCTGTGTGAGCCCGGAGCCGCTGAGTAGCGCGGGGATTGGGGCACGACCGACGCTCGGGTCTCCCTTGTCGCCCCCCTTATTGTCATCGCTCGCTGGATTCGTCACATAGGGAGATGCATCCTGTGGATCCTGAACACGCATGTAGACGGTTTGATTTGGCAGGGGGGCACTGCCTGCAGAATCTTTCGTTGTTTTGAATCGTACTTCGATTTGACCATCTCTGCTTTGATAACTTGAAGTGTATGGCTGTGGGCCATAGTTGTGAAGCAATACTCTTGTTTCTGCGATGGCAGTTGGTCCGACGAACTGCAACATCCGGCAAGAGGAACTAAATAAGCGAGTAGGAGAAACTCCACCGTAGTAGGAAGCTACGAGCGAATGTATGCCGAAGGAAACTGGAACGGTCGTGTTGAAGGTCTTATCGAATGCAACAGGAATGGGAAAGGTATTTCCCTCCAGATTTATTGTTATCTGATCCTGCCACCTGTTATTTACTTCTCCGGAAATTCGAACGCTACAGCCGGAGATGTTTTCTCCTTCGCCGGGAGTTGCTATTGTGATTTTGACTGCGGGGACGAAGACAACATGAGATCCGGCAAATGTTCCGTTAGAAGAATACATTTGCGCGCCAATTCTCCAGTTGTATACTCCATTGTCGGGTATGTCAAAAGAAATCGCAGGTGGAGTAAACCGGTTCATCATCTCAAACAAAGGACTGTCATAGATGTATACAGGGGTGCCAGGCGGCTCTTCAGGTCGATAAAAATACCTAAAGTAATAAAGATGGCCTGCGGAATCGCAAGGTGGCCAGTTGTCTATTACGAGTTGCATCGTCATGGCCATTGGAGGTGTTATTAACCCATTCGAAAGTCCGATGTGAGCGTCCGAATTAAGGTCAGGAATAAAGCACTCACCTGATGCCACTCCTTGGGCAGCAAGAACAAATAGTAAGGAAAAAACATACGCCGCTTAGGCTTGTCCTAATTATAGAATCTCGCCGCCGTTTACGTTCTCTAGACATGCACTTCCCCAAAGCTTAGAAGATGAATGAAGCGGTTATTTTTATCGTGCGTAAGTAAATCAAGATTTGATAAGGGTGTCAGTATACACAAAAACATGAATTCAACAAAATGGAAATCTGCGTTATCCGCGTTACCTTAAGATTTCCAATGCGAAAATTTAACCAATTAGCTTCCAAATGAAAGCTACAGTGAAAAAAGAAATACGTAATACTTCTACAGTCACATTCACTAAGAACGACTTGTTTTCGCCGCCAAGGACTCCCCAGTTCGCGACACACCTTCCCGTGAAAGAGTGGAACACAGAGTATGATCCTGGTCGCATGGTCCAGATGCTGAAGGATAGCGCCAAGGCCGTGCGTGAGGCGGTAAAAGAGCAGAGATGTCCTGGCTGCGTCCAGAAAATAAATTCGCGATATTCAACAAAAATTGGAAGAGTTCTGGGTGATGGTTTTGATTCGGACTGATCGTCTGCAATTGCGTGATTTTACGCCGGAGGATTTCAGCGGTGTCCACATCTATGCCTCAGATCCAGTTGTCACTCAATAAGCGTTGAAAACAGTTTTTTGTTTTCTTCGGCAAACAGAAATGGGGATAGAAAAAACGGAGATTACCTGCTATGCCTATAATCCACTTATCGTCCTTCTTGCACTTTGCCGTGTTTCTAAAACTGTTCGATGGAACGGTATTGGACGGCTTCAGCGAGGTGATGAGACTGGATTTCCGGCGCGGAATCCAAATCTGCGATGGTTCGAGCCACTTTGAGCACCCGATGATAAGCGCGGGCGCTCAAATGGAATTTGCGAACCGACTTTTCCATCATTTCCAAACAGGCTGAATCCAG
>JAKEFK010000084.1 GCA_022616075.1 bacterium | reverse complement strand
TCTGATTAGAAAATTTTAATGTTGTTCTTGGATCGAAGCTTTCCGTATCCACAGTTCGGCTACTGTTAGCGATAAGATCCAGCCGATCCAGAACGAAGTCCCGATCAAGTCGAGGGGTTTCATCCGGGTGATCAGGAACAGAGGAACATAGACAATCCGGACCACTGAGATGCCGATCGCGATGGCAAACGCGCGGATCATCCATTCGCGGTGCACAGCAATGTTGTGATGTCGTACAGCATTCCATGCGCGCAAAACGGCAAAAAGGAAAAGTACTCCAAAGAAAATGTTGCTGTTGCGCCTGTGAATCGAAATTCTTGGGCCAGGTGGATACGATACAAGCCGGTAGCCATTTTTAGATCTTCGAATTGCGCCTCAAGATCGGCCAGTTGTTTACGCAGGGGCACCCATATAAGGATCTCAATCCAAGCCGTCACGATCCAAGCGCAAGATCGTATGCAAAAGAACGCTGGCGCCGTTGGCCATATCTGTTGCATGAGTAAATTCTTTTGGTGAATGGCTGATGCCCGCCACGCTTGGCACAAAAATCATTCCGGTGGGAACAATCCGCGCCATATCTTGCGCGTCATGTCCTGCTCCACTCGGCAAAGTTTTTGTTGTCAAACCAATCGACCGCGCTGATTCGTCGACTATTTTTCTTAAACGTTGATCAGTCGGTGCAGGCACAGCAGTAACGTCCAGCGCGGAGAAATTGATTGTCGTCCCCGAATCAGAAGCGATCTGCTTGGCCGACTTAAGAATTTCTTGAAATACCTGATCGATTTTTTCTTTTGATAGATCGCGGATTTCCAGGCTCATCACCACTTTTCCGGGAATGACGTTCGGGGCTCCCGGTTCAGCATGGATTCGTCCCACTGTGGCTACATGTCTGCCCGGAATGCTTCTTGCGATTTTGTTGACTGAGTCAACTATTTTTGCAGCGGTCAGCAACGCGTCTTTTCGCTGATCCATCGGAGTCGTACCGGCATGATTCGCGAACCCAATTACGGTAACATCCCACCAGTTAATTCCTACAATTCCTTCCACCACTCCGATGTTGATTTCCTCTGCGTCCAGAATGCCACCCTGTTCAATGTGCAGCTCCAGAAATGCCAGAATCTCGGCCGGCTTTCGCTGCGCTTCTTTGAGTTTGTCCGGATCTCCACCGATGGCGAGAATTCCTTCTCGGATCGTCTTTCCTGTGTGACTTATTACCTTGAGCGCGTTTTCGCTCAAATCACCGATAATCGCCCGGCTTCCCACAAGGCCACCTTCTTCATCCGAAAATATGATTACTTCAAGCGGATGCCCCGTTGTAAACTTCTGCTCATTGAGAACCTCAATACATTCTAGTGAACCGATTACGCCGACATCTCCATCATAGTTTCCACCTTTGGGAACAGAATCGATGTGCGATCCGAAAAGAATCACGGGAAGCTTCGCATCGCGCCCTTCTCTCCGGCCGATAATGTTTCCCGCAGTATCCACGCGCACTTTGAGTCCGGCCGCTTCCAATAATGCCGTTATGTACTTCCTTCCTTGAATGTCGGCTTCACTGAAAGCAACTCGGCTGACTCCCCCTTCGGGATTTTTGCCAAATTCCGAAAGTTTTAAGATACGTTCTTCCATTCTTTTGGGATTCGCGCGAAAGCTCTTCCAATCTTGACTGTGCAAATGAGAAGGCAGCAAGAGAGTTGCAAGTAGTAGTGGCAGAGCATTTTCCATACGTAGGCGCATAAACACTTTAAGTAATTAGACTCTGACCTTAGGGCGAAATCAATATCATCGTGAAAAATGCTCTGCAAAAATCTCGTACAAGCAGAGCATTTGCACGCAGTAATTATGTTCGTAGCAACAGCAGGAATTTGTGAGAAACCAAATTCATACACACAACCGTGGCAAATGCTCTGCCACTACACACCTATCTAAACACCTATCTCCCAAACTTTGATCAAACTATCCATTCGGGGCTGCCAAGAAAAGGAAGAGTCGTAAATGTAAATGTCTTGATCTCCATACAGCGGAATCCATACGTATTCGTTTGCAAGAAGCTGCATGATTTCCTGAAGTCTTCTCTTCCTGCGGTCCAGACCCTGGATCTGTGAGCTCTCGATTATAGCCGCATCAAGTTCTGGATTCGTATACAGGCCGTAATTCAATTGTCCATGCATGCGATCAGGATCAAAACTGTGAAAAGCGCTTTCCAAAATATCGCTGGCATCGCCGGTTGGCGATCCAAACCGGGAAAGAAACATGCAAAATTGTCCACTACGCATCGCAGCAAAGAAGTCAGAATCCGGGAGAATCTTCAGTTGAAGCTTGATTCCAACGTCATTTAGCTGTTTCTGGATGAAATCCCCGGCTTCTACCATCACGTCCCTCACATGCAGTGTTGTTGCAAATCCATCGGGCACGCCTGCCTGCCGCAGCAACAATTTTGCCCGATCAGGATCGAATTTCTGAAGACGGATTGCGGGATTGAAACCAAATGTAAAGGGAGGCACAGGTTGAGTTACTGAAAAAGCATATCCGGGTAGAGACGACATTAGTCTGGACCGGTCGATCGAGAAATGAATGGCTTCGCGCAACAACTTGTTTTGAAAAAGACCTGAAGGCAAGTCACAGTCAAGATCCATCTTCGTCCGAAAATTGAATCCCAGGTATTTCAAATAGATGCTATCCTTTCTGACAATTTGGAACTTTCCTTTTTGTGTTGCAGCTTTTTCGGCGTTTCTGGATAAGCCCTGAAAAAACTGACATTCTCCAGCAAGAAGTTTCCTGAGGGCTTGCTGATCGCTCAGCCCAAGATGGAAGGTGGCTTCTGAAATGGCCGGACGTTTCCCCCAGTATTTTTCGTTTCGGACGAAAGTTATTTGTTGCTTTTTCTGCCATCTTTTGAACCGGTAAGGACCCGTTCCGTTTGCCCGGTCAGCCATAGAATCGGAAGTAGCATCTTTCCGAATGATCGGAATAAAGCACAGATGATCCATCACGCGTTGAATCGAGAAAACTACATCCTCGGAGTTTAAGGCTTTACCATCATGAAATCGAACATTCGGACGTAGATGAAAAATCCAGGTAAGTAAATCAGGGTTCTCCCAGGACTGAGCAAGACAAGGCTCAATTGCCATCTCTGCTGAGGGAACAACCAGAGGTTCGTAAAAATGTGATAGAACGGCAAAGCTGCTTAATTTGCTTCGGGCATGCGGATCCAAAGTATCGATGTCATACGGCACGGCAAAGTTCACGTTAGACTGTGGAATAGACAACGGGCGGCACGCAGAAATCAAAAGCATGAGAACAGCGCCGGTTGCAATACTCGCCAGCTTGGTAAGCATCTGTGTGTGTCAGATTATATTACGATCAAAACGAATACAGGTTGCTTTCGGCTGCGTCGATTAATGTTAAAATTTCCCGCCATGGCGGATTCATCAAGACGTTCTCTGTACATCACGGCTACCACGACTTTTGGTTCTTTAATCGCTTTGGCTGCCTTTATCATCCATTGGTATTCGAGGTTTGAACCGGAACGTCAGCAGCTGACTGAGAGGATCAATGCTGTAAAACAACAGATCAATCGAGGAACGATAGCTCGGGCCAGAGAAAAGGAGTTTGAAAGTGAAGTTGCAAGATTGGAAGCACAGATCAAAAACCTCGATCTCCATTTGCCGGTCTCTCTGGACTTAGAGCCATTCATGGACGCCTTTCAAGCAGCTATGAACGCGATGGATATCGAAGTGCACTCATACGATTATGAGATTCGAAAGATCGAAGACCTGTATCTTCAATGCAGCATCCGAGTTCATCTTTCCGCGCCGATCAAAGATGTTTCGATATTGAAGTTCGACCGGCTCGTTAAATGGCACATCCAGCAAGAGGATTGGTCTTCTCCCGCTTTTGATATTTTTGCTTTTCCCCAACTAGTGAAGAAAGAGGATTCCATCGATCCCTGTTCAGAAAGGGCAGAAGTTACCGTTTTTTGGCCTCTTTCCAAAGACATTACCCGTCTCCGAGGCGAACTAAAGCGTCTTTGTGCTGAAAGAGCGGGTATGTTAGAGGAAATTGGAAAAGTTGAACAATTAGATGTTTTACGAATGAGACTGATGAGAAAACAAGCGGTGATCGATCAAATTATTTTACCGAAAGAAGAATGGGAAGCCAAAAAGCGGCGGCTCATGCGCGGACTTCAAGACTTACGCAAGAAGAATCAGTAACCATCCGTGTGTGTAAGGCGATAGATTAGAATTGCAGCGCGTTGAAGTAAAACAGGAATCGCTTCCAGATCAATATCTTCTTCCGGACTGTGCTCCCCTTCCCCCATTGCTCCCAGTCCATCGAGACCATCGACATGCTTTGCGATGAAAGAAATGTCGGCGGCGCCTCGTTTGCCGGGATCAAAAGGAACGATTGCGGAGAATCCGAGATCCCGGCTGACCCGATCGAAAAATTGTAGAAGTTTTTTGTTTCCTTCCGTCGGTTCCATTCCCGGATAGCCATCATCAAAAGAAATTTCGGCGGATGTGCCCGGCAAACTTTGAACAACTATTTTTCGCATTCGCTCCCGCGCTTTCTCTTGTTGAGCTTCCGAAATACAACGAAGGTCCCCTTGGGCGGTGACTGTTCTTGCAATTACATTTGTTTTTCCAAAAGCTGTCCCTTTGCTACTCTCAGCATCGTACTGGACTTCCGTGCCGCCAACGATGACTCCAGGATTAAAGGTTAAATATTGTTCGCCGGCCATTTCTGTGCGAAACGCGTTCAAAATTCTGGACGCCTCAAAGATTGCGCCATAGCCTGACTTCTTATCAAAAATTCCGGAGGAATGAGCTTGCATTCCTTTTACAGTTAGCGTCCATGAACCGATTCCCCTGCGCGCAATCGTTCCGGTGTTCAATCCTTCCGCTGATTCAAAGCCAAGAGCAATGTCGGTCCGTTTCCCCGCTTCCAGTAGATCTTTGCGACTGATTTCAAGAGGCTCACCGGGCATTTCTTCATCTCCCGTGAACGCAACGATAATCCTCGCGTTCTCCAGAGCGCCTGTTTCGTGCAGAGCTTTCAAGGCATACAAAGCAATGACATCTCCTCCTTTCATATCGTTGACTCCCTGCCCGGTTGCGCGTTTTCCCTTCCTTGTGAAAGGTTGAAAGGAAGATTCTTTTTCAAAGACCGTGTCCAGATGGCCTATCAAAATCAAACGCTTCCCCGCGTTTCCTTTTCGTTCGGCGAATAAGTGACCCGCACGATTCACTTCTTTCTGTAAAATCCACCGAACCTCAAAGCCCAACGCTTCAAACTCTTTGGAAAAAATAGATCCGACTTGCGCAACACCTTCGTGATTCATCGTTCCGCTGTTGATGTTGACCACCTTTTCCAACAAAGAAATTGCCTCTTCAGCGCTGTTCCTGGCTTTTTCGGCAATCTGTTTCTCCAACGGAGTAAGTCCCTCACCTGCCGCGAGAGAATGTAGAATTATGATTAGAGAAAGACAAAATACGGTGTTTTTCATCTTTCCATATTAATATTAATGGAGTGAAGGGAGTAGTTTATGACATACGATGGCAAGAAAACCGAAGACGAGTGGTTTGCACGTCATGAAAAGGACTTATTAAGGAATGTCAGGATTGAACGGGAGCGAAAGCAGAAAGAACTGGCAGAGCTGTTAAAGAAAGATGAAGCGCTGAAACAGAAAGAATTGCATTGGATGCGGTGTCCTAAATGCGGAGCGAATCTTTCGGAGAAAGATCTTCTTGGCATTCACGTCGAAGAGTGCCCGCTTTGCGATGGCATCTATTTCGATCGCGCGGAATTACAGGATCTGATCTTGAAAAGCCAGCACGAACGGCGAGAGATCCTGTACAGGATTCTAGGAATTCATTCTACAGACGAATCACCGGAAGGTGATGGGGAAAGATTGCTCGCCAGTCTCCATAAAGATAGAGAATTGAAGGACAAAGAGCTTGCCTGGGTCCTTGATCAGGGAGAGGCAAAAGAGCGTAAACAGTTCCACTGGATGAAGTGTCCCAAGTGTGGATCGGAGATGAAAGAACAGGATCATGACAACGTCAAGATTGACGTGTGCAGCGTTTGTGAAGGCGTTTTCCTCGATCACATCGATTTCCAGAGTCTGTTGCTCAAACAAGCGGAAGTTCGGCGAAACGTTTTAAAGCGTGTGCTCGGCATCTTCAGTTCTTAAACAAAGTAGTGTGGGCGTCCCGTCTGCTCAGCTCCGCGGGGGAAACGTCCGCGCCACTTAGCTCAGGTCGCGCTTTCCATGATTTGATTCGTTCTATGAGAGTCTTTAGCGACAGATCTTCAAAAAGCGAGTACGCAACCGGCGTCACGATCAAAGTCAACAGGAGGCACAAGCTCTGTCCGCCGATAACGACAACTGCGACCGCGCGGCGTTCTTCTGCGCCCGGACCTGTTCCGATTGCAAGGGGAATCATGCCGGCGACAAGCGCAAGAGTAGTCATCAGGATCGGACGCAAACGGTCCCGGTTTGCTTTCAAAATCGCTTCATGGGTTTCCATACCCCGTTCACGCAGCTGATTCGTGTGATCGATTTGCAGAATCGAATTCTTTTTCACGATGCCGAACAGAACGAGGAATCCGAGTGCTGAATACAGATTCAACGTATTGCCGGTCACCCAGAGTGAAAACAATGCAAATGGAACCGAGAGCGGAAGTGACAAAAGAATCGTCAAAGGATGGATCGTGCTTTCAAACTGGGAAGCCAAAATCATGTACATCAAAATCACGGAAAGTAAAAATGCCAAGAGGAACTCGGTGAAGGTGCGTTCCAGTTCCCGTCCTCTTCCGGATACGGCGGTGGTGTATCCGGCAGGAAGATTCATTCTCGCAGCAGCGCCACGGAGCGCTTCCAGACGATCCGCAAGCGCGTAGCCGGGACCAACAGAAGCCCGCAAGCTCACCTGACGTTGACGATCCAATCGATCGATTCGAGATGCGGTTTCTGCTGGATCAATGCGGACCACATTATCGAGACGAACCAGATCCCCACCCTCCCGCGCGACATACAAACGGGATACTGTGTCAGGATCGGATCGAAATTCCTCGCTCAGCCGGAGCTGAACGTCATAATCCTCATTTACCACAGGATCATGAAAACGGGAAACCTCTTCGTCTCCCCCTACCATGAGGCGCAACGCGGAAGCAATGTCGGAAATGTTCACTCCCAGGTCCGCTGCTCGCTCCCGATCAATATGCACCCGCAACTCCGGCTTATCCAGCTTCAAGGTGGTGTCTGCATCCACAATTCCACCCAGTTTCTGCGATTCGACACGCAACTGTTCCGCCCTGGCAGCAAGTTCCTTCAAGTCAGGACCGCGCAAAACAAAATCAATTTCGAAGTTTCCTCCACCGATATTGAAGGATGGCGCGTTCCGAACAGTGGGACGCAAGTCTCCATATTTGCTTAATTTCTTGCGAACCTCCTGCATCACATCCCTTTGAGAGTAATTATTTTGAAACGGTTTCCAGGGAGCAAGAGTAACAATTCCCTTAAAAAAACGGGTGATGGAAAATTTTCGTTCCGCATGCGGCGCGATACGGATGTATGCGCGCCCTTGACTGACATTTCCTAAAAATCCACCACCGGCAGTAACAAGCATGAGGCGCACCCCTTCTATCGATCGCAGATCCGATTCTACTCTTCGCATCACATCATCCATGGAGGCAAGATTGGCTCCCTGCGGTGCACTCACGTTCACATCGAATTCCGCTTCATCGACATCTGTGGGAATGTATTCCTGGCCCACCATACGGTACAGAGGAATCGAACAAAGAATTACAAGAATCGCAATCACAGCAATCTGCAACCGGTGCCGCAATGCATAGCTGAGTAATGATGTGTACATTCGGTCGATCCTCGCATAGAAACCGGTGCGGGAACGAGCTTCACCGGAGGAGCGAACATCGCCAACGCGCAGCAATCGTGCGCTCATCATTGGAGTCAAAGTAAAAGAAACGAGCAGACTGACAAGCACCGCTACTGCTGCTGTAATTCCAAATTGATACAAAAAGCGTCCCGAAATGCTGGACATAAAAGAGACAGGAACAAAAATAACAACCAGACTGAACGTGGTTGCCATTACTGCCAATCCTATTTCAGCCGTTGCCTCTCTTGCGGCTTCATAAGCGCCCATCTTCTTCTCTTCCACAAAACGAAAAATGTTTTCCAGCACCACGATTGCATCGTCAATTACAATTCCAACCATCAAAACAAGAGCAAGCATCGTAACGCTGTTCAATGTGAAGTCGAGCGCCCACATGGCTCCGAAGGAAGCGATCAGCGACGTGGGAATCGCAACCGCAGCGATCATCGTTGAGCGCAGGCTGCGCATAAACAAAAAAACAACAAGACTCGCGAGAATACTGCCTACGATCAAATGCAAATTGATTTCATGCAGAGCTGCGTAGATGTAACGCGATTGATCGCGAATGATTTCCATTTTGATGTCTGCGGGGATTTGTTCCTTGATCCGTTCCAGATTTTCTTTGACACTTTCAATTACCGCAATCGTATTTGCTCCTGATTGCCGGCGGACCTCCAGCGTCACGCAGGGTACTCCGTTCAACCGTGAGACGGAGCGTTGTTCTTTCGTACCATCCTCCGCAGTTCCCCAATGTCCCGCACTCTGATGGGCGCCTGATTGATCCGTGTGATCAGGAGATCATTAAAATCTTCGGGATTCTCTATCCTTCCCATCGTCCGTAATGTTTCTTCCCGCACGCTGCCTGTGACATTTCCTCCGGGTGATTCGGCATTCTGTCTCTGAAGGGCTTCACGAACTTGTGTGATCGAAATCTGGTAAGCGGCAAGCCTTTCTGAGTCCACCGAGATGTTGATGCTCCGTTCCAATCCACCCTCGATTTGAACGCCTCCCACTCCCGAAGAGCGTTCCAGTTGCACTTTTACGATCTTGTCGGCAATTTCGGTTAGCTCACGAAGAGAACGTTTTCCAGATAGAGCGATCGTAACAACCGGGGTGGACTCGTTATCCGCCTTGCTGACAACAGGGGGTTCCGCTTCGTCCGGCAAATCCCGCAGAACTGTGCCGACGCGATCACGAACGTCCTGCGCGGCCGCATCGATATCCCGGTCGAGCCCGAAGGTTGCAATCACGATGGAAGAACCGGTCCCGGAAATAGAGCGAAGCTCGTAGATTCCTTCTACAGTATTAACAGCCTCTTCAATTCGATGCGAGATTGTGGTCTCCACTTCTTCGGGTGAAGCCCCCGGCAGCACAGTTCGTACAAATACGGAAGGCAAATCTACAGAGGGAAAGCGATCCACTCCCAGGCGAAAATAGCTGGCGATGCCGACCACCACGAGTGAAAGAACTATCATCGACGCAAAGACAGGACGCCGGATGCAGATTTCAGCTAGTTTTTGCATGGTAATCCTTTTAAACAGAAGCTCGCAAAGGACGCAAAGATATAAAAATATTTCCTTGGTTTATCTTTGCGATCTTTGCGAACTTCTGTTCAAAAAGACTGCCGGCTTTATGATTACCAGATTGGGACAATTTTTTCTCCGGATGCGAGATTTGACGGATCGAGAACCACTGTCTCTCCAGCATTGATTCCTTCAACAACTTCTACGGAACCTTTCGAATTGCGTCCCAACTTGACGCGCTTCTCCTGTGTTTCGTTATTTTCTACGCTGATCACTTTCGTGAGTCCCGCAAAGGTAATCACAGAACTGGCCGGGATCAGTACAACCGGTTGATTCGACTCCGTGATGATTTCAGCGCGTGCAAATGAGCCTGGGCGAAGAACACCTTGCTCGTTACCGATTTCTGCTTCCACCGTTAACGTGCGATTATCCGCTGAGATAGCAGGACTCACCCGCGCAAGAAGTCCGCTGTGCACCCGGTTCGCATCTCCTTCCACACGAATCTCAACTCGCTGGCCCGCGCGTACGTTTGACGAGTCTCGCTCCGGCACCGCAAGCTTCAAACGCAACGGATGAATCCGCACTAAAGTTAGCACCGCGTCGCCTGATGCTACAAACTGTCCTGCAGTGACCCTCTTTTCTTGAACCACACCCTCTGCAGGCGAAGTTAGTACGGAATCAGACATTTGTTTGCGCGAAATGTCGAGTTCCGCCCGCCGTTGTATCAATAGCGCCTGGCGAGCGCGAACCTCTTCTACTGCATCCTGATATCGCGCTTCCGCAACCTGATATTGAGCCTTCGCGTCATCCACTTGCGATTTGGCAACTAACCCATCTTTACTAAGCTCTTCCATCCTCTCCTTGGTCAGTTTCGCCTCTTCCAAAACGGCTTTTGCCTGCCGAACGACTCCCGTCCCTTCCACGTTAAGACCGTTCCCTTCTTCTTTTCCTTCCGGGTCCAAACCGAGTCTTACACGTGCTTGTTGATAAGCGGCTTCCGCTTGCTGAACTCGCAGCTGAAAATCAGCGGGTTCGAGTCGGAGCAAGGCCTGACCTCGTTTTACCGGGCTTCCGAGATCCACATGAACGGTCTGAACCCTCCCGGGAACCTTCACGCTCAGAATAATTTCCTCTTCGGCCGCCAGCGTTCCGCTTACTTCAATGGACCTGGGCATATTTGCCGACATCGCCTTTACCACTTTTACCTTTTTTTTCTCACCCGTCTCGTCACGCTGCTTCGTGTCCCCTTCCTTACTACAAGACACGGACAGGATAAGAGCGGAGAAGGCGAGAATCAGGGGGAATCTCTTCATTCTTTTCAATTGTAGTCCTTTGAAAGAGAAAAACCATTGAGGCCAAAAAAAAGGTAGCGTTTTTCACGCTACCTGCTTGAGTTTCAATGTGTTTAGTGATGCTTTCTGGGCGGCTTCTGTTTTCTTGCCGGTTCTTTTTTCGTAGTTCTTTTCGCTTTAGAAACCTCAGCTTTTTTGGTGGAAGATTTCACTCTGGAAACATCCGCTTTTCTGCTATGTGATCTTAGATCCGACTTTCGATCTGAAAATCGAGCTCGTTCCACCTTCGAAGAAGGTTTTCTGTTCGAATAAGAAGCTTTCTTCGTTCTGCCGAAGTCACGATCCGACTTGCGGGAAGAGAAACTGCGAGAAGTGAGACTCGATTTGCGATCGTTGTCATTAGATTTCCTTTCCACCTTTACCGGTTTTCGTGTCGATCGTTTCTCTACTTTTGCCGGTTTTGAATAAGCCTTCCGTGTGCTCCTGGATGTTTCGAATTTTTTCGAATTCCTGACTGTTTCGAATTTCTTATTTGATTGAACTGGTTTTCTGAAATCATCTGATCTCCGAACCGACTTTGAATTAGATTTCGTTCTGATATCTTCGAACTTGCGTTTCATGATCGTGTTTCGCTCAACAGCGCGCCGGTCATCTCTGTTTCCTCGCACTTTACTGACGTGCTTGCGAATTTTTACTTCATCATCCGCTGTCGCGATCAGTCTTGCGCGCCGGTTACCAACGCGAATTTCACGTTCACGCACATCCAATCTCCGGAGCGGTCTGCGAACAACTCGTTCCAGGTCTGCGCGACGAAAAGTGTTGTGTCTTGTTCGAAACACTCTACGATCGAATAGATCGCGCACAGCAGTCGAGCGCAGCGCGTATGGCCGGTAGCTTCTGTATCCGAAGCGATCGGCGTCAATCACTACCCAGAAGTTGAAATCACTACCCGGATAGTAGTATCCACTCGGGAACTGTGGTCTCCAACCGATGTATCCTCCACCGTACGACCAGCTTACTCTGCCCGCGTGCCAATCATATCCGGGAACCCAGATCCAACCATAACGCGCGGTGTAGATCCAGTAACCGTAGTGATAAACGTACGGGGCATAGGGCTCATTACCGTACCAGGTGGGGCCATAGCTTGTGTATCCCCAGTATCCATCCATGTAAGGTCGCCAACCGGAATAGCCGTAGGGTCTCCAGCAATTCCCATAATTGGAAAAGCTTACCCATGTTCCGTACGGCGATAACTCATCATGAAATCCGACCGAGAAACTGAAATCAGCAGCTTCCGCGGATTTCGCCGGACTGAATGCGAAGACTACCATCACTAAAATAGCAATGCTTAACCACTTCATGTCCGTTACCTCCTAAAACTTTATTTGAAGTCGATTAGAAAGCAAGATCGGTGCCACACATAAATTATTTGTTTTCAGTAACTTATGAAATGTCCCGAAATTGAAATCGTACTGAGAAAAGGACATAGAAGAGGACATGTCGCGAGCTCGACCACAAAAAGTTTCACCGCAGAGAGCGTAGAGGCCGCGGAGAAAAAATATTTATCTTGCAATTAAATCTGCGAACTCTGCGTTCTCTGCGGTGAAAACTAGCCGACCAGGCCACGCTTTGTGGCCCATCGCACAAGATCAGCTGCGGAATGAATATTCAACTTTCGCATCAAGTTTGTGCGGTGATTATCAACGGTTTTTGGACTGATGAATAAAATATCGGCGATTGCTTTGTTGGTGTGACCTTCCGCAATTAACTGCAACACTTCTCGTTCGCGGTCATTCAATCGCTCATAAGGATCATCTTCGATTGGCGCAACTTCCCGATACGACTCAGCAAGAGTCTTTGAAATTTGCGGGCTGAAATAAGCTCGTCCTGCAAATGCGGTGCGAACCGCTTCAATCACTTCCTGCGCGGCCGAATCCTTTAATAAATAACCGGAAACTCCCAGTCGCACCAACTTCATCGAATACTCTTCTTCTTCATGCATCGATAGAATCACGATTTTTGCTGAGGGATTTTCTTTTTTAATGCGGCGACTGACTTCCAGCCCGCCCAGCTTGGGCATGCTGATATCCAGCAAGATCACATCCGGCTTCAATTCCGAATACTTGCGGATCGCCTCCAGGCCATTAGCAGCCTCCCCAATTACGTGGATATCGTTGCACGATTCGAGTATTTTGCTCAGGCCATCCCGCACGACGCGGTGGTCATCCACGATCAAGACCTTGATTCTATCCATGCAGAAGTTTATTAACTATTGTAACGCGGGCGTTCCGCCCGCACAACTTGCTTACTCGTGGATCTCAATCGTATTTCATGATCAATTGGGATTATGATTAGGATTGACGGTGCGCGATTACGATTACGAGCACGATCACGATCCACTATTAAAAGGCATGCCGGAATACGACTCCGTTTCCGAGATTTACGCGAACACTCGCTGGGCTCATCCCTGGATCCTGAAAGCCATTTCCGAAAGAATTCCCCCGGAGTCGGCCATACTCGATGCCGGATGCGGAACCGGGGATTACACGAAACAGATGATGAAAGAGCATCCCGATTGCAAGTTTTTTGGCGTAGACATCTCCAAAGGAATGATCGGCTATGCTTCCGTTCGATGTCCGGAAGGACATTGGGCTTTAGCGGATTTAGACAGAGAACTCCCGTTTAGAACCGCCACATTTCATCTTTCTTTCTCCGTAAATGTAATGCATCATCTCGCCAATCACCGGCTCCTGTTTGAGCAACTCCACCGCGTATTAAAGCGGAGCGGCACAGCTTTGATCTTTACCGATTCTGATCAGGATATTCGTGCTCGAAGTCAATCCGAGTATTTTCCCGAGACGCTCGATTTTAATCTGGCCCGTTATCCGAAAATTTCTTACTTGAAAGAGTGCGCTGAACTCGCTCAATTCCATTGGAGGGAACCCAAACGACTGGAAGCTCTGCTTGAACTCAACGAAAAATTGATTCAGGTTCTCGAACAAAAGGCGCTCTCAGAATTGCGCGCCATTTCGGAAACAGCATTCGAAGAAGGTATGGAGCGTGTGAGACACGACCGGGACCGCGGAGAACACTGGCGAACGCAGATTACTATGTTATGGCTCACAAAGGAATGAGGACTTCCAGCCGCGTTCCTTTTAGGGGCTCGGAATAAACGGCAAAAGTCCCTTTATAGAGCGCGACCCGGTCCCGCATTCCCGCAAGACCTGATCCCGTTTCTGCAGAGCTCCGGGCAGCATCAAAGCCAACCCCGTCATCCGCAATTCGAAGGTGAGCTTCCTCATCGTTGCACTCTAGAGAAACAATCGCTGACTTCGCCCTGGAATGCTTTGCAACATTATTCAGAGCCTCCTGAACGATTCGAAACAAAATCGTTTGCGTTTCCGTGTTCAGTTTTTCTTCCTCCCCTTGCAAACCCAGTTCGACCGGAATCTTCACCCGTTTCGTAAAGTTGCGAACGTACCAGCGCAACGTGGGAAACAATCCGAGATCATCCAGCATTCGCGGACGCAGCAGCCTTGAAAGTTCCCGCACCTCCTGAAGAGTTTGCTCGGAAAGTGTGCGAGCTTCCATCCAGCGATCTCTGTTTTCCGGCGACAAATCTTTCTCAACACTGCTGGAAAGAACGTCCAGGTTCATTTTTAGAGCGGTAAGCTCCTGGCCGATTCCGTCGTGCAAATCTCGCGAGATCTTTGCCCTTTCCTCTTCCTGCGTTCGCAAAATTCCCTTGGTGATGCTATGCAGGCGATTCTGATTCACCACCATTTGCTGGCGGAGCCTCACATAATCTTGAGCAACCATTGCGCTTTCGGCTGACAATGCCTGAAGAGACTCCTGCTGCATTTTCAGAAAATTCCGAAGCAGTTGTGTCGATTCCCAGAAGGAATAGATTCGGCAGAGCGGTTCCAGAGCCCGCTGCAGCGTGGTTACCTCCTTTTTCTTCTGAAAGAGCAGAACAAGTACCCCCAACCGTTCGTTTTCCGATTTCAGGCGCAGCACAAAAAGCCGGCCCAGCGCAAACACTTCTTTTGAATTTTTTTCGAATGTGGAAACAAGCGTTTGTAGCTCCGAGAACTCCGGGCGCTTTTTTAAGGCAATAGGTGGTTGGGAGCCGTCTCCCAATATCAGGAATGCATTCTCAGCGCGGCCGATTGTTGCTGTAGCAGCAAGAAAGCTCTTTCGGACTTTTGCAGGATCTTTATTGAGATTTCGTAAGAATTTTGACAGAGGATCGGTGGAGGCCATAAATTTTCGTGGGTTACATGTGCGCAGAAAGTTCGGCAGACAATGCCTTTTGCATTTCCGATTTGAAGCGATTTGCCTGCTGTAAATGCTCTTTTGCTTTCGCTTCAGATTTCAATGACTGATATGCCTGCCCGGCCAGTGAATGAAAACGGTAGAGGAATGGCGTGGCTTTGAGCTTTTCTGCAATCGCCAAAGCGCTGATGCTTGTTTTTGCAGCCTTGTCCGGGTCGTCCTCTTTCAACTGCGCTGTTGCAAGAGCCTCACGGGCGTGCAACTCCATCCACGGATCGTTTTGCTCGACCGCACGTTTTACTGCGTCTTCTAATAACGTAGACGCGTTCCTGTTATTCTCCAAAAGGAGCCTGCCCTGTTCGATCTGCGCCTTTAAAATGAACTTCTCGAATTGGCGAGCCGCAGCCGTTTCCTGGGCCTTCTTCAAAATGGATTCTGCCTGCACAGTATCCTTTTGGAAACGGTAAGCCTGCGCCAGAAGAACCTGTGTATCGACAATGATTTCGGAACTTTGACTTTCTTCCGCCATCTTGAGCGCCGAATTCAGTTTTTCCAGAGCTTGAGGAACAGCGTTCAGCTCAAGATAAACAGATCCTGCCATCTTTGTGTACTCTGCTATCCCTTTCTTGTCCTTTAACTTTTCAAGCACTCTGATCGCCTCTTGATAGGAATCGAGCGCCGCCTGGTATCTGCCCTGCATCTGGTGAATCGCTCCCAGATTGCCGAGAGATACCGCAATCGCGTTTTCATATTGGATCGCGCGACTCTGGTTGAGCGCTTCCATGAAAGATTTGACGGCACGATCCATTTGTCCCTGCGCCATTTGCAAAAAGCCCATGTTTTGCAGGGAGAGTATGACGCCGCTCTCCTCCCCAATGGATCTTCGAAGGGTGAGAGCCTGTTCCCAGAATACCTGAGCATCATCGTATTTGCCCTGCAGGTAATAGATATGCCCGATGTTGTCATAACTCTGAGCTGTTAGTTGATCGTTCCCAAGCTCCTTGCGGATCTGCAATGCTTTTTTGTAGAACGCGAGCGCGTCCGCATATTGACCCTGGTCTTCACTGATGACTCCGAATTGATTCGCCGAGTCCGCAATTCCCTTCCGGTCATTCAGTTCCTCGAAAATGGCTTGCGCTTTTTTCAAATGCTCCTTTGCTTTGTCATGTTCACCTTGAAAGATGTAGATCTTTGCGATATTGGACATGCTGATTGCGGTTCCCTTATTGTTTCCAATCTGTTGTTTGATAAGAATCGAATCCTGATAATGTTTGACTGCATCTTCATACCGCCCCAATCTTTCATAGCCGACGCCGATGGCGTTCAATACATCCGCTTCCCCATGTTTGTTGTTCAAACGTTTGTGGATACTGAGAGCTTTCAAAAGATGCTGGCTGATGGCTTTTTCCGCTTCTCCCATCAAGATCGTGTCCTTGCCAAGATGGAAGTAGGCCTCGGGATGGTTGGGATCGATACGAACGAGTTTCTCCAGGGATCCGACCGCCTGTTTCAAGTCTCCAGCGTCCTCACAGGCAAGAGCAAGTTGATACAGAACTTCGGAATCATTCGGATACTTGCGGTTGAAATCTTGATACAGCGAAATTGCCTTTTCCAATTCCCCTTGCATCAGAGCTTGCTGCGCGCTCAGCAGCTTGCCTATTTTTGACGCATTCGGGTCCACAATTTTCAACCCCTGATCGAGCGCCCCGGCTGCGCGATCAAAATTGCCGGCGGATTCGTATGCCTCACCCAATTTCAAATACGCTCGCGCATATTTCGGATCCTGTTTGATTGCGTTTTGGAAAGATTGCGCCGCTTTCTCGAATTCGCCGCGCCGCATCCAATCGGAGCCTTCTTGAAATGCTTTCAGCGCCGCAAGGGAATGCGTATCAATTAAGGTCTCATCAATCTTACCTCCCGCTTGAATCTTTTTCTGGATTTGATCTGCAAGCTGGACCGAAATCTGCAATAAATCTTCGGGGCGGTTCCCCGAAACTTTTAAATATGTGGGATTCTTCGGAAACTTCCGTTCTGTGATTTTCAAATCTGCGCGTAAAACATCTCCTGCCTTGAGCAAAGATCCTTGCAGCACCAGATCAGCATTCAAAATTTCTGACAGACGGATCAGTTCCTCTTCAGAAAATTCCGGCCCTGGCATTTTCAAATCCCCTAACGTCTGATAAACGCGCTCGGAACTAATCACGCGTAGCTGAGCATTCTGTGATAGATCCGTAATCAACATATCGGTCATTCCGGATTCTGCCCAATCCAATTCGGAACCGGTGGTTTTATTCCTAAAAGGGAGCACAAGGATGGATTTCGCTTCCATCTGCTGAACCGGAGACGGTGTAGTCGTTGGCGATGCGCGTGGCATCCACCTGTCTCTCAGCAAAAAAGCAATCACAAAAATCAATAGAACGACGAAACCTCCCACAGCATATTTGGGAAGGGTAAAAGGAAGCTTCGCCTGTTCATGGGTAAGGTCCTGCAAAAGGGCCGGGATGCTCTGATAACGAAGGTCGCGGTTTGGATGGAGACACTTTCGAAGAATTCCAATGAGATAACCCGGGAGCTGTGGTTGCAGTTTTTTCACTTTCGAATCCAGGTCCGCAGGAAGCCTTGTCCGGAAGGCGTGCGCTGTTGTTTGATCAAAAGGCAATTGTCCGGTGAGCATTTCGTAGAGGATCAAACCGAGCGCGTAAATGTCCGCGCGCGTATCGGCTTTTTCTCCCCAGGTTTGCTCCGGTGACAGGTAAGCAGGCGTGCCAAGCAAAACACCGGTACCCGTTTGATCAGCAGAATCCAGGGAACGAGCAATGCCAAAATCTGTCACAAAAACGCGATCGTTTTCATCCAGCAGGATGTTTGCAGGTTTTAAATCGCGATGGATCACTCCTTCTTCATGAGCCGCAGAAATGCCTTCGGCAATTTGTGTGAGAATAGAAACCGCGCGTTCCACCGGCAATGGTCCCGTCTCCCGAATGACCTCACGGAGTGTTTTGCCCGGGACATAGCTCATCGTAAGAAATTTCAGACCTTCGATTTCTCCCAGATCATGAATACGCGCGACATTTTTGTGCGAAACTTTACGCGCCAGAATCAATTCATTTTTGAAACGGTCCAGCGCTTGTTCATCACCCAGCAACTCAGGACGGATTAGTTTTAATGCAACATCAATTTTGAGATCCTCATCCCTTGCCAGATAAACACGCCCCATTCCTCCGATGCCAAGAAGTTTTACGATTTTGTAACGATCGCTGAGAGAGGATCCCGGTTGCAGGTGACTCGCAAAATTGTGGTACGTTTCGGTCAGATCTTTTCTGTCGCTATCCGGCATACGGCCTCACGCGACGTCACCACCCTGTTTTTGTTTAAGCGCGCTGAGCTTATCCAGCGTGCTGCGAACCGATTTCTGCATTGCATCATCCAGGTGCGCTTTTTGATCCAGTTGCGACAGCACGTCACTTGCCTGTTGAATCAAATTCCAGATCTGTTGATTCAAACGCACGTTCTGAATTGCGATGGCTGCGTTTTCTGCAAGCGATTCGAGAACATCGACGTCCAGTTGCGTGAATTCCTGCTCCCGCCGGTTACTGTCCGCATAGATGATTCCGATGACGTTGCCGTTCACCACAATCGGCACACTCACAAGAGTCTTGAGCTTGAGAATCTTCACGCTGGTTTGATCGCCAAAAAAAGTATCCTGCTGCGCATCGGAAATGGCGACGGATGTTCGAGTCTGTATGGCTTTCTCCACAGCACTCAGGCTCAAGTTGGAGCCTTCTTGCTTCAAACCTTCCGGATTGATGTTTACAGAACGGGCCATTTGCAACTCGCCATTCTCCGCTTCGATCAATAGGAATCCACGCTCCGCCTGACTCAAACGCATGACGCCATCCATAATTTCATTCAAAATGGGATCGAGCACCTGGTGGGAATTCATGGCCTTCGTGGATTGAAGCGCGAAGCGGAATTTTCTGATATTTGTTTCCATGGTCGAGGTCCAATCATTCTGACGGATCCTGTTAAAGATAAGATCCGTTCCGCTCAGAGAAATGAGATCCCCCTCTTGCAGATTCGCGCTTTGAACGCGATTTCCATTAACATAGGCGCCGTTCTTACTGCCCAGATCTTCAAAAAGATACTCTTCGCCGTTAAACGTAATGCGCGCGTGGCGTTTGGATATTCCGGAGCGGTCGAGGGTCAGATCGCAATCAGCGCCCCTGCCAATCACGAATGGATTCTTATCGATCAGAATATTTTTGCGGGGTTTGAACGCTTCGGCAAGGACCAATTTTGCGAGGCCCATGAGACTGCCTCTAATTATAACCGCAAACTGAATATCAGCGTGGCTGCGTGTCTCCGTAGATCGCCGGCAACATTAACCGTGTTCAGGTCGTTGGCGCGGTAGGTATTCGGAACCTTCTGGCCTCCGTCGGCCGTAATTTCATCGATGAAGGATTGCAGATGATCGATCGTCTGCTGTGTGGAACCGGATTGATAACTTGCAACGGCGGAATCCAATTTGGTTTGAAGATTTTGCGCCATCGTCGCTTCTATTCTGCTCGCATGAGTGGAGAGCGCGTACTGTAACTTTGTGAACTTTGAATCAATTGCTTGAGAATTAGGTTTTACATCCAGAACGATCAGGAAATCGGAAAAATCTCCGGATGTTCCGCGGACCCGATAGCTTCCGATCCCTGCAAAATTCGTAATATCGTCAAAATTTCCACCGTTCGGAGATTTCATCAACCGGAGTCTTGTGTCAAATGCCAAATTCGACGTGGAAAGCTCAATCTCCACGACGCCCGTAAAACTCAACGTGCTCGACGGAGTGGGAGTGACATTGATCATGACGGGAAAGAGCGTCGGAACGCTAAACAGGGATGCGTTGCCAATTCTCTGAAGCAACGACAGGCTTCCTGGATCTACCTGCACGGCCGTTATGGAAATAGAATCCTGAGTAAGCCCGATCACATTCTCAAAACCGATACGCAGGCTAGCGGCATAGACGCCATCGACACTGATGTTTGCATTGACTTCCTTATCACCAACGTTCACATCGACCACGCTGGCCGCATAGACGGAGGTAGACAAAAGTACTAATGAGAGTCCAAGTAGAATTCTGGCGAATCGGGTCATCTAGGTTGAGTTAATTGTACCACTTGTTGCAAGTGCGTCCAATACATAGTGAACTTTAGTATCGGAAAAAACCATTTGCAAGCTTTTTCCACCCATGCGCGGTCTAATTTCTTGGTAAACGGTGGTGCTGTTCCTCCCCCTTATGAAGGGGGAGGCTAGGTGGGGGTTGGAATTCAAAGACAACCCTCCCCTCCCCTCCCTTTATGGGGGAGGGGAGTCCCGGCAGCACCAACATCAACATCAAACTCCGGAACTTTTGTACCGTGGACGGGGAATATTAAAGACAATGAGCGAACTCGAGCCGCAGCAACTGTTGAAGAGGATCGACGAAGCGGATGAAAGCGCTTTTCTCGAGCTCTATAACACCTGGCAGGCTGCGATTTACCGGTTTGCCTGGCAAATGACCGGTTCCAGAATCATGGCTGAAGATATCGTACAGGATGTATTCCTTTTAATGATTCGGAAAAAACTCCATTTTGACCCGGCAAAAGGGACGTTTTCTTCCTTTATATATGGTGTTGCCAGAAATCTGTCTTTGAAGAGCATTCGCAGGAACCTACGGTTTTCCGGAGTTCTGCAACTGTTTCACAATCGCCAGGAGAGCCTTACAGGTAAAGCAGATCCTCTCCTGAAATTAGCGGAAGTAGAGACGGCGGCTAACCTGCGAAAATGCATTCTGACGCTCCCGGCTCAGTACCGGGAGATGATCGTCCTCTGCGATTTGCATGAACTGAGTTACGCGGAAGCCGCAGAAATCACCGGTTGCGCCATCGGCACTGTGCGCTCGCGATTGCATCGCGGGCGTGAATTGCTGCATCAGAAACTCTGCGCTGACCGAAACGCCGGTGAAAAAGATAAAGGAGGAACTCCCTATGAAATCCCCGCATTATGAAGAGCCGTTAAAAGACGCAATGAACCAGCTCAAAAATGTGGATTCGCAACTGCAGGCTTCCCCTGAAACTCTCCATGCCCTTTTAAAAGCTTTGCGCTCACGGAAAAACGGGATGCCGCAAAAAAACTTCTGGATGAAAACCGCGGCAGTTTTTGTGGTCTCACTCTTCTGTGGCGCGTTCTGGATTCTTAAAGCGGAGCTCCGGCCAAACCCACGCCCCGAAACAATACCAGGCGAAGCTCAGCCAGTCGACGGCTACTTCCCTATTACATATGGATTGACTCCAGAAGAGTCTCTTCAAACGGTTCGCGTTAAGTTGCCCCGCTCCGCGCTCAATGATTTTGGAATCAGCGTGAACGAAATCCGGTCCGACGAAGTCACCGCCGACCTGCTGGTTGGCGAAAGTGGCTTGCCCTACGCGATCCGGGTTGTTCAACAAAACTAGGAGAAATGAAATGAAACTGTTTTTGTATTTCGTAATTGTTTTTGTAATTTCTGTTGCATCGTTCGCAACTGCAGAACCGAACGAACCGGAGCCGATGGTTGAAGATGTATTCATAGAGGCTGCTCCCATGGAGACATCCGAAGGGCCGCATGGTGGCGCGCGTCACAAATTTATGTTCATCTCGGCCGAGATGGAACATGGCAAAGTCATCAAGGGCGCTCCTTACAGCGCCGAAGCTATTACAGAGAGGACGCAAACATTAGGAGACGGCAATCGGATTGTCCACAAAAACGCAGCAAAAGTTTTCAGAGACACTGAAGGGCGCACGCGACGCGAACAGCAACTCGACGCAATCGGAAACTGGGAAGCATCGGAAGATCCACCGCGTAGAATCTTTATCCAGGATCCGGTTGGAAAAATTCATTACGTACTGGAACCCGAAAATCAGATTGCGCGAAAGATAAAAATGGATGGGCTCAAAATGAAACGAGCAGCAAAGCCAGGCGATGAAGAGATGGAAGCCTTTGAAATGCATGCCCCCCATCCCATGGGTCCCGGTCATTTCACGAAAGAAGTGATGATCCGGAAGAGTCTGTCTGATAAGGATGCAAAGAAAGAATCACTGGGAAAACAAACCATCGAGGGTCTGGTAGTGGAAGGTACTCGAACCACAATCACGATTCCTGCCGGAGAAATGGGCAACGAATTGCCAATTCAGATTGTTTCCGAGCGCTGGTATTCACCCGACCTGCAGACGAATGTTTTGACTCGCCATAACGATCCAAGATTTGGCGAAACGGTTTATCAGCTGACCCGCATTGGCCGCGGAGAACAGGACCGCTCTCTATTTGAAGTCCCGCAAGGTTATAAAGTGGAAACCGGGCCGCCGGGGCACAAGATCATCAAGCGTGAAGTTCTAAAGGATTGAGTTTGCAGGCAAGATGCTTGCGCTCCGTTTGGGGCGCGGTCTATCGCGCCCCCAACCTCTTTGCCACGCCAAGCAAAAACGCATCTTCATGATGGCGTCCAATGATTGAGACACCCACAGGAATGCCATCGAGATCCACTAACGGCATCGAAATCTGAGGTGATCGCGCGACCCCTGCAATCGATGTGAGTGAAAGTGTCCTGAAATAATAGCCATTCGCTGCCTGATCCCGCCGTTCAATTGTTCCTTTAGGTGGAGCAACCGAAGCGGCCGTTGGAATACACAATAGATCATTCACTCCTAAAAAAGATTTCATTTTTAGAAAATAATGTTCGCGCCGCTTGAGCATAGGTGGCACAAGCTGTCTGTCCAGATTGCGAGCCAGCTCAATGCTTTCGCGGATCATGGAACCCATTTCTGGTTTTGCCGATTCAATCCAAGCTCCCAGACAATTCCAGGCTTCAGCGCGCTGAAGAACGCGGTAAATTTCATACCAATTGCTCAGATCCTGCACCGAATTTTCTGCATCGATTTCGCGAATGGAGGTTTCGCGGAATAAATCGTTGAATTCACTCATTGTTTCAACACAGTCCAGAACCGCGGCAGCGATTTTCGGATCTGCAACTTCAAAAGCTTCCTTAATGAGGTGAATCGTGGAAGGTTTTGGATCTTCCGGAATCGATGCGGATAGGAGCACCGAACCTACTTTAGCAAGCACGCTTCCGGTAGATGCAAGGACTCCCACTGTGTCAAAGCCCGGTGACAAAGGATTGACGCCCGCCACCGAAACCACTCCATGCGTGGGTCTGATTCCCCAGATTCCGCAATTCGACGCAGGAACGCGCACGGATCCACCGGTATCAGTTCCAAGAGCAAAATCTGCAAGCCCGCAAGCCACCGCAGATGCCGAACCGCAGGAAGAACCTCCCGGCACTCGATCAGGTGCAGCTGGATTCAACGGGGTCCCGTAAAAATGATTTTCTCCAATCAGACTATAGGCAAGCTCATCAGTGACTGTTTTTCCGATGCACCTTGCGCCGGCAGCCAGCAATTGTTCCACGCAAATTGCATGCGCAACAGCGGGCGGATGAGTTTCTTGCCATCGCGGATTTCCGCAACCGGTCTTCTGTCCTGCCAGATCGATCAGGTCTTTTGACGCAAAGCTTAAACCATCCAGAACTCCTGAACCGGTTGGAACAATCTCAAATGTATGAACAAAGGCGCCGCTCTCTTCGATCGTGTACTTCATGTTTTGATTCTAACCTATCCGAACTATCCTCATATCCGGTCTATTCTGACTGAAATCTAACCCCCGTTTCTCGAGTCGAGGTTGAAAAAGTCAACTTTTCAAACCGGCTTGTAGAGGACAGAAGTGACTCACGGGCCTGGCATGCGGTTTGCGCTGATACGAATCGGAAAGGAGGAAAAGAAAATGGTTAAGGGGATTTTGAGAATTCTGATGGTCTTGGCAATCCTGTTGTCTGCGGTCGGTTGTGGATCGAGTGGGGTCGACAATGGCGTAAGCTCTCAGGCAGTTGGCGGCGGTCAAGGTCGTGGTGGTGAACGCCCCGGCAGAGATCCGGGACCGATCCAACGTTGAACACGTTGCAGTGAGCAGTGAGTGAACGACAACTCGGCACTCATTGCTCATTACTCTGGCACTTATAACGCACTTCTCATGGCTCCTACCGGCGCGGAGAGAAACTTCCCCTGAAACTCTCCGCGCCAAGTCTTTTACCCCCCAGTAAAACCATCGCAATGCAGCGTCAATCCAAAAACCGTAGACTACAACTGGTGAAATAGGATTTTGGACATTATAGTTGGGAAATAGATGAGAAGAATCGTTAGCAGTTTGATGGATTGGGACCAGAAGATTGTTTTGGATCTCGTTCCACAGCGAAGCGAAAAACTTAATCGCTTCATGACTTTTGCGACAATGCTGGGCAACGGCTGGCTCTGGCTGGCCATCGGGTTATTCGCGCTGATAGCAGATAAACCCGCGGAACGTTTGTTCTTTCAGCTGGCGCTTGGAATAGGGCTGCAATTGTTCTTATATCTGTTCATAAAACATGCTTGTTCGCGACGACGTCCTTTTGAACTTTTGGAAGATGTCACGTGCATTCTTCGCCCCGACGATCGTTATTCCTTTCCTTCAGGTCATACATCCGCTGCGTTTGTCGTGCTGGCAACAGTCGGGCTCTTTTACAGCTTCCTGTTTCTGCCCCTGCTCTTCCTTGCCGTACTCATTGGATTCTCAAGAATCTATCTGGGAGTCCACTATCCCACCGACGTTCTGGCAGGAGCCTTTCTCGGCGTTCTCTGCGCTGAAATCGCCCGCTGGCTGATTCCCTAAGCAGCGCAGGCATCTTGCCTGCATTATGGGAGAGTGGATCAGGACAATCCGCTGAAGATCGAGTCTTTGATGCCGGCAAGCGGCATTATTTTCAGCGATGGAGTGGAATCCGACTTCCTTCACTTTAATTCGGGGGCAACAGTTACCATCGCTCCCTCCCCTGTTCAGACTCGACTAGTTGTGAAATAAAATCAGAGCATGGGCGGTATCAGAGTAACAGTGGATACGGTGATCTTTCGAATGATCGATGAAAAGCTGAACGCGCTGCTTGTAAAAAGGAAGTACGCTCCTTTTCAGGGGGATTGGGTGATTCCAGGCGGTTTCGTTCATGAAGAAGAAACGCTGGAAGCTGCAGCCTCGCGTGAGCTCGACGAAGAGACGGGCCTCAAGAATGTTTACCTGGAACAACTCTACTCCTTTGGCGATCCGGAAAGAGATCCTCGTGGACGAGTCATCACGATCACGTATCTTGCGCTCCTTCCTTCCAGCGGAGAACTCAGGGCTTCCACGGATGCGTCCGAAGCGAAATGGTTTCCAGTGCGGTCGCTCCCTAAACTCGCGTTCGATCACAAAAGGATTCTTGACTACGCGCTCGAAAGGTTGCGGATCAAACTCGAATATACCACCGCCGAATTCAAGCTTCTACCGGAAAAATTTACTCTTACCGAATTACAAAACGTCTACGAAGCAGTTCTGAATAAGAAATTGGACAAACGAAATTTCCGGAGAAAGATCGCCCTGCTCCGAATCTTGCAGCCATTAAATGATTGGAAACGAGAAGGAATCAGCCGGCCCGCGCAGCTGTTCCGATTCTCTGCGCGCAAATTTGAAAAGCTGAAAGATAAAGGAATCCTGTTTCCATTCTGATTAGTAAATCGTGGATCGTGATCCACGATTATCATTGCTGGAGTATGCTCAGAGCATGCGCCAGCCTGCAGGTCGCGATCAGCAAGTGTGCATCTTGAATCTCGTTTAAGCGGTCGATCGCTTCTTCCAAACGGATCCAGTGAAGCGTGGCCTTTGCAGTGGACTCGGCATCGATTTCTGCGGGCGAAAGGATAAACCGTTTCAGGGGTAATTCCGGGAGTTGGGGGATCTCTAAACTTTACCTCGTGCCGCCGCTGTGCCTTCTGTGAGCTTTGGGGAAGATCGCGCTGCCTCTGAGCTAAAGTTAGACCTCAGTAGTATTTTTGGTATTATCTGACTCGTGAATTCGACGATCATGCTTGAATCTTTGAAAAAAGGACCGAGCATACTGGCAGTCGGTAGTGTAACCCTCTTAGCAGCAATCCTACTCTTATGGAATCTCGGCGCGATCCAGCAATTTACGAGAGCCGAAGTATTTTATGCTGAGATCGCCCGCGAAATGCTGGCAAGCGGCGACTGGCTTACCCCTCACTTTTGCGACAAGATCTTTTTCGATAAGCCCCCTATTTCCTACTGGCTGATTGCCTTCAGCTTTCAAGTATTCGGAGTGAGCGAAACTTCTGCGCGTCTTCCTTCCGCGCTTGCCGGTATCCTTACGGTTGTTTGCACGACTCTCTTCGCCATACGCTATTTTGACGCGCGATCCGGCTTCCTGAGTGGTTTGGTACTTCTTACTTCTTTCGGCTTTTGGAGTTTTGCGCGTTATGCTATGTCCGATATATTTTTTACGCTCTTTCTGACCATTGCCCTGCTGTCTTATCACGAAGGCTTCCGGTTGGAAAAAAAATGGCAAGCCTGGCTCATTGCCGGCCACGTCAGTCTTGCACTGGCATTCAATACCAAAGGACCCATTAGTCCTATTCTCGCCGGCCTGGCTATTCTGTTGACGATCATTCTACGCAGCCATCTAAAATGGAAGCGACTGTTCTATCCTCCGGCTATCGTTATCTTTTTTCTTGTTGCTCTTCCATGGTATGTTTCGGCCTATCTGAATCACGGATCCTACTTTATCGAATATTTTTTCTACGGAGAAAATTTTTCCCGATTCTTCGGGAGCGAATACTTCCGAAAAGCTATGCTGGACAATCCAGGCAGACTTAGCCAGAGTGCCACTCACGCCCCCGGGTATTACATAAAGGTACTCTTAGCGTTGGCTTTTCCCTGGTCCCTTTGGCTTCCTGGTTCGCTCGTGGTTTATCTAAAAGAAAGGAAGCGTGATCCTTCGAATCAGAAGACGACGATGTATCTTATTTGTTGGGCAATTGCCCCGGTAGTTTTCTTTTCGTTATCCCGGTATCAATTGGATTACTATATTCTCCCATCTTATCCTGCGATGGCGATTCTAGTCGGCTCTGCTCTCTCGCGAATTGCTGGTATGGAAGGCAGATTTGTGCATGCTTCTCGGATCATCCTGATCCTCATCTCAATCACGCTGATTGTACTATCTTATTTGCTCTGGAGGAGCTCCATTGCGTTATACCCGGATCTCAGTGGATGGTTTCACGTGGCCTTGCCGGTTGTTGCGTTCCTATGCACGGCGTTACTGCTTGGCACTTTGAAGCGACGCTATCAGCCCGCATTTCCTTATGTACTCGCTTCAACGATGTTTTGTATTCTCCTTTTTTTAAGCGCTTTGCAGTATCCGCTGTCAAAGAGATATCAGACAGTACCACGCCTTGCGCGAGCAATCATTGGAGAGGCTACCGGCAAAATCCGAGTTGCAACCGGCTTTGAGCTTGCCGGCTGGCATCCGGACGTAAGATTCTATACGGGCCTTCCCGTGGAAACTCTGGAGGATCTGCAAGAAGTGAAAACCTTCATTCGGAAGCCGGGTCTCGCCTTTTTGATCCTTCCCGAATCAAAATTAAAAGACGCGTTCGATGGTTCAAGCTTTTACCATATTGTCGATAGGGGACCGTATCTTGGACATCGATTGCCGGGTTCCAATTTCTATGACCGGCCGAAAAAACACATCAGCGTTGTTCTGGTAGCCATCAATTTTCAGAACAGGTAGTGTCCTGTAACATATGAATGTTTACTGACTCCTCCCCCTTACATTTCGTTGAATTACAATTAGGTTCATGATTGACGACTGTACCAATAACCCGAACAGCATAAAGTTTTATGTTAAAAGGTATTTGCAGGGCTTATCAACCGATCTAAAAGATAAAATTGTAATTGATATTCCCGCAGGCAGTGGCGCCACCACCGAAATACTACTGGACCTGGGCGCAAGAGTCGAAGCGTTTGATTTGTTTCCCGAATATTTCATGGTGAAAAACATGGAATGCAAACGCGCGGATATTGTAAACACCATTCCCGTAACCGACGATTATGCCGACATGCTTATCTGCCAGGAAGGAATAGAACACTTCAGCGACCAGCTTAAAGTGTTTAAGGAATGCAACCGCGTTTTAAAACATAGCGGCAAGTTGCTGATAACAACACCCAGCTATTCCAATCTGTCCTCAAAACTCAGCTATCTTTTGTTCGAGAGCGAGACAAACACGAAAATGCCTCCGAATGAAATCGATGATGTATGGATGTCGGATAAAGCCATAACCAATGAAATTTTTCACGGCCATATCTTCCTGATCGGCCTGCAGAAACTGAGAGTAATCGCAAAGCTTGCAGGATTTAAAGTGAAGGAAATAAGATACGTGCGCATCAGCAGAGGCTCCGTTGCGTTGTTTCCCCTTCTATATCCTTTCATATTGGGAAATTCCTTGCTGACTTATTGCAGAAACATTTTCAAGAATGAAGGAGTTGCCAAAAGAGATGTATACAGAGAACAGCTGCGGATCAATATCAATCCAGTCAACCTGATCAACAAGCATACGTTCATTGTTTTTGAGAAAGAGAAAAGCCTGAGAGATCTTGACTTTCGCAACGAAAAGGTCATCCGGCTGTTTGACAAGATACTGTAGCAATTTCCTAACTAGCGGCGGAGCATTGCCGTCCACCGCTTTCAGGAGTTACCACTAAGTCCCGAAGATTTGTTCGGTATAAGTCATCGCATCTTCATCCGCTAACCGGCGCCAATCCAGTGCCTGCGCATCTCGCAGACGCTGCGCCGTTCTGGCCAGGTCCTGGGGGTTCCCACAGCCGCTCTTTGCGAAGCGGAATATGGTTCGGAACCTGTCCCTTGAACACGGAATATGAGGAGGGATTCATCCGGTGAACTCTTGAAACTTCTCGATGAAATGTGCTCGATGGCAAGTAGATAGGACTCTAATCAAAACGGTATGAACTTTGCAACGTAGGTTGCGGTCCCGCAAAGTGAAACAGAATCGTTCCCGGATGTGTCTAACAGAATGAATATGAACGTGAATAGTTTGAAACTGATGTGTCTGCTTTTCACGATGTTACTTCCTCCTGCGCTTGCGCAACCCGGCAAATATGAAAAAGTTGCAATTGAGGGTTTCGGTGATCCCAAAAATGTAACGCTTGGACCATTTGTTAAATTTCAAGGATTTTTGTATGTGGCAGGATTAAATACTCATAGTGGTTGCCAGGTTTGGCGAAGTCAGGATGGAAATCGCTGGGAAATTGTAGTCGGTCCCGGAGCAAAGACTGCCAGTGGATTTGGAAATTCCAAAAATACATCGATCAATGAGTTGCTGGTTTTTCGCGGTTGGCTTTATGCGGGAATCTGGAATGAAGAACAGGGCGCGGAGTTAAGGAAAACAAAAGATGGTGAACTGTGGCAGGCAGTTGTTGGGGATGGCGCAGCAGTCGCCAACGGCTTTGGACAATTGGAGAATTCCGGAATCACAGCGCTGAATAGTTTTAAGGGATTGTTGATTGCTGCGACAGGAAGTCTTTACTGTAACAAAGATGCTCCGGGAACAGAGATCTGGATTTCAGAGGATGAAGGCAAAAGTTGGGAACCGGTTGCAGGAGGGCGATTCCATCCCCAGCTATCGCTGGGTCGCGACGCCAAATACATCCTGGATCTGGAAGTCTTCCAGAATAGGATCTACGCAGCTACGGGCGACCAGCGTCAAGAAGGCTCTGAAATCTGGCGAAGCGCTGATGGCGTTTCCTGGGAGCCAGTTGTAGGCGCAGACGCGAAGCACGAAGTAAGCATGGGAAACACCGGTCACGATATGATCTATGATTTGAGTGTTTACGCCGGACATTTATATGCCGCTGTTCTCAGTCATGTAAACCAGGGTGGAGCGCTCTGGCGAAGCTCCGATGGCAATAACTGGGAAATCATCGTTGGCGATCAGAATTCACGTCACCCATCCGGTTTCAATAATAATAAGGAGAATTACGGATTCATTTCACTCACAGACTTCGGTGGCCGATTATTTCTCTCAACTGCCAACAAACAAGGGACACAATTATGGGCTAGTGAGAATGGCGCTCAATGGGAGTTGATCCTGACGCCTGAAAAATCCGAATCGTCCGATGATTCAGCCAATACCTGGATTCTCAATCTCACCGTATTTCAAGGGAACCTCTACGCCGGCACATCCAATTCAAAAGAAGGCGTGGAGATCTGGCGCATACGGTCGCTTCCCTGAATAAGCACCTTCATAATCCTGTGTTAGCAAGTTATGTGAAGGATGGCGTTGGTGTCATCGGACTGGTTTTTCAGGATCTCGATTGCCTTAAGCGTAGGAAGGATACGCAGCTCGATGTTTCGGCGGCCAGCTTCACGCTTCACTTCTTCCATTACCGGCAACCGCCCGTAGGCGCCTGTTCCGACAACCAAACGGTTGCATTTCCAGGGGATCGCTTCCTCCAGAGATAAAGGCGTGTGTCCAAACTCGTCACGGAATTTCTTGGAGGGCTTTTTCTTTCGCTTGAAGATCTCCCCACGGTCGATCAGCACATCATGCTCATAGGTGATCCCATTAATCTGAATGGAACCGAAAGAAAACTTACCGAAACGCATATGCACCTCCATTATTTAAATGTCAGATCAAGTTGACCTAACGCGAATCAACCTTTTTATGCGCCGCTTGTGCCGGTATCGGCGTGAGGAAGACGTTTTTTCAGTCCTTTCGGTCGTTTTTTTGACAATCGTATAACCGGTTATAGAGTTTTCGCCGTTGGGCCAATAGGTCCAAGTCCATTGAACGTCTTCGTCTTCTTCGAGCCACACGCTGAGGACACGATTGGCTTGAATCGGAGAGGCGGGAATCAGTGTGGCAGCAGGTGCAAATCCGATCCGACTAGGTTGGTTGTCAGGATTTCTTGCCATGTTTCAATAATCTGAACGCAAATCTTCAATGTCAAATTGGGTTCGAGATCGATTATACGAATGCTGTATTGGCCCGCCCGGTAACAACGGGAGAATCACTAAGCAATGCCTGTTGTAGCAATTTCGATCCCTCATTTGCTAACGCAGGATCGTTCGATACGCGACTCTTCAATTTCAGAAGCGTCCCGCGAATCGCCAGCACTTCGGCATGATTCGGATTTGTTTTTTCAGCCGCAACGGTTTGCTCAAAAGACGTGCAATATTCGGATGATCAAAGTTTGCCAGTATTTGCCGTTCGTTTCGGAAACGGCGAAGCACCTGTTCGGTGTCCATTCCTCGCTATATGAGTTTTATGGCAACCTGCTTCTTGTACTCCTGGTCAGCCCACGCGGCCAAATAGACAGCACCCATCCCTCCCCGTCCAATTTCTTTCAGGATTCTGTATGGACCGATCTGCTGATCAACCGTGACGAAGTTCTCTTCCTCCGCCAGCGCTACTGCAGCATCCTGAAAAACGGGAGTCTCGATAAAATCATGAGACTGAAGGTAAGCACCTATGAGAGCTTGAACTTGGTTTCTGAATGGCTCATCGTCTCCACAGGATTCTGCCAGAAAACGGCTCTGTTCTCCACTTTCCAAGTCCAACCAGGTAGAAAAAACCTCATTGATCTTGTTCTCCAACGTTCCTTGTCCATGCCTCCGCCGGTAAAAGTCTCCATTCTAACAAAGTGATGATGGTTTCAGCCGAAATTGTGCGAAATGTCGGCGGTTATAATAATGTTTAAGTGACAAGAGGAAATATTGAGTCGGTCAGGAACTCGGCTGTCCCGCCCTTTCGTTCAAGTGTTGCTAATCGAACAGGACCCGGATACGATTTCGGCCGTCTCAACACTTCTGTCTGAAATACAAGAATGCCGATTACACGTTAGCTCTTCTTATTCTGATGCGCTTTTAGCCATCTTAGAAAATCCACCGAACCTCATTTTGTTTACTCATGGATTGCCCGGAAGAAATAGCCTGGAAGTTTTTGCCTCCATCCGAAACAAATATCCTTCCATCTATCTGATTGTTACCCTACCTGCAGCCAATCAGGATTTGATTGATCAATACAAGAAAGCGGGCGCCGCTGATTGCATCATCAAAGATGAAAATTATCTCGCCACTCTTGGGAGTGATATCCAAAAAGCCTTGGTTCAGATTTCATCAAATTCGGTAAGCCAAAAGACGCCATTCGTGTCCCAAAAGGATGGTAGCTCATCAGACGAATTACTCTCCATGCTTTCCGCCCTGGAACCCGGCGAGAAGATCTTACACTATCAGATTCTCGATGCAATCGGAGAAGGTGGAATGGGGGAAGTATATAAGGCACAGGACTTGAAACTCGGGCGAATTGTTGCCATCAAAGCGCTTCCTCTTGCGATTAGCAACGATGAACAGGCGCGCCGGAGGTTCATGCGTGAAGCACAATCCGCATCCAGACTGAATCATCCTGGAATCGTAACGATTCACGCGATCGAAGAGGTCGAGGATTTTCAATTCATTGTCATGGAATATGTGGAAGGAGAAAGCCTGGGAATAGTGTTGGAACGGGGTCCATTGCCGTTGAGTCGGTTGATTGCTATCGGCTCTCAGGCCGCCGAGGCACTCGGAGCGGCGCACGCCGCTGGTCTGATTCATCGGGATATCAAACCCGCGAACATCATGATCACTACTCAGGATAAGCTCAAAATTCTTGATTTTGGTCTGGCAAAACCGATTTCACTCTCTGAGTTCAGTGTTGCGAGTAGGGTGAATCCAGAGCCATTGGAAACGACAGAATTGACCAGCGGGGGAGCAGTTCTGGGCACTGTTTCTTACATGTCTCCCGAACAAACTCGAGGGGAGACACTGGATGCGCGAACCGATATATTCTCGCTGGGATGCGTGTTGTATCAAGCGGCCACGTGCAAGAAACCTTTTGGTGGTGCGAGCATCATTGCGACGATGAACGAAATTGAAACAAGCGATCCTTCATCGCCCAGCAGCATCCAGGCGGGATTGCCCAAAGAATTCGATGACATCATCGCGCAATGTCTGGCAAAAGACAGAACTCTGAGAACACTCTCCGCGCAACAACTCGCAGAGGATCTGAAAAAGCTATTGCTTTCCGGTACACCGGCGCAGCAAAGTGAAGGACAAACGCAACGTTCGATCGAATCCGCCGGAATTCCACGTCCGCAGAGCTTGCTCTTGCGCATTTGTACTGTCGTTATCATGACCATTCTTCTCATTGCCGGACTTCGTTATTGGGAAAACGAAACCACCGGCAAGAAAGCCATTCACTCAATTGCGGTCCTTCCTTTTGTCAATGCCGGCTCCGATCCGAAAACGGAATACCTGTGTGATGGGATTACGGAAAGTCTCATCAACAATCTTACCCGCGTACCCACTCTGCAGGTCATGGCGAGAGGAACGGTTTTCGCTTATAAGACGAAAAAAGTTGATCCGCGGAAGGTCGGACGCGATCTGAAAGTAGATGCGATTGTAACAGGCAGCGTCACGCAGCAAGGAGAAATGCTCATTGTTCAAGCCGATCTGGTGAATGTTGAAAACGGCGTGCAGTTATGGGGCGATCAGTACAATCGCAACTTTTCCGACATCCTGATGATTCAATCGGAAATTTCAAAACAGATTGCCGAACAACTTCGCCTGAAACTTACAACTGAGCAAAAAGAGAAGATGGCTAAACGCGATACGGAAAATTCGGAAGCGTATCAATTCTATCTGAAAGGCCGTTACTACTGGAATAAACGAACCGGAGAATCTATCAAGAGAAGTGTTGAATACTACAAACAGGCCGTCGAAAAGGATCCGGGCTATGCGAAGGCATACGCTGCGATAGCCGAGGCTTTCGTCCTCTATAACGTTTATGATCTCGAACAAACAAAGACGTCCCATCAAAAAGCCAGGGAATATGCAAAGAAAGCGCTGAGTCTGGATGATTCCATTGCACCGGCGCATATCGCACTTGCCTTGACCATGATTAACAACTACAACTGGGAGGAAGCAGAAAGAGAATTCAAACGCGCAATCGAGGCAGATCCGAATTACGCTACGGCGCATCAATGGCTGGGCATCAACCTTTTGTTGTGTCTCGGCCGGTTTGATGAGGCTATCTCAGAGTTGAAAAAGGCTGAGCAGCTGGAGCCGCTCTCGCTCATTATCGGGTCGGATCTGGGTCAAGTTCTGTGTTGGGCGGGACGTTACGATGAAGCAATTGCGCAATTGAAGGGTGTGTTGGAACTGGACGGTAATTTTTTTGTAGCTCATATGTACCTTGCCGAAGCGTATATGTTGAAGGGTAGCTACTTCGAAGCCATGGCTGAAGCTGAGACTGCGCTTCAACTAAATGACACTCCCTGGGCGCATCAGATGATGGGCAAGGTGTACGCCTTTGAAGGAAGAAAGGGTGATGCTCGGAAGGTGATCAATAAACTGAAAGAACTCTCGCAGCGGAAGTACCTCAATCCTGAGAATTTTGCCGAGCTTTATGCAGTGATGGGAGATAAGGATCAAGCCTTCCAATGGATTCAAAAGGCTTACGAAACGGACACGATTGTGGGTTTCAAAGCGAACCCTTTCTACGCTTCGCTTCGGTCCGACCCACGCTATTCGGAATTGCTGCACAAAATCAGGCTTAACTAAAAAATCAAATTACAGGAAATATAGCTGTCTCCCGAACTTTTTCACATTTAGCGAACTATGATTAAATGTAGAAAATGTTACTCCTGGTCGCTGATTGCTTCGGAAGAACGATCCAGTTTCCTTTGACCGATGATTATCAGGAAGTCATGGTTAGGTCACTTCCCGAAAGTCACATCTATCTGCCGTACAAAGGAGTTTCCAGGTGCCATTTTTCTCTGACTCGGATTGGAAACGATTGGATACTGACGGATTCTGGAAGCACAAACGGAACACGCTTGAATGGCGTGAAAATTGAAAAGTCGATCATCAAACCCAACGACCTAATTCATGTGGGAATCGTAGAACTCAAAGTACTGGAGTCCGATGTGAATAGGCTGATAAGAATTCCCGCAGAAGAGGCGGAAAGTGGTAAGGCAGATCGGACTGACAGGGTGAGCGCATTAGAACCAGCTTTGAAGGGAAGCATTTTTGTTTCCAGGAAGCTCGTTTTCCCGGACGGAATGATTCCGGGAAAATCCTCCGCAATGATGAGCATTTACCAACAAATGCATTCGCTTGCGGAAAGCGACGTGAGCGTTTTGCTGATCGGCGAAACAGGAACAGGAAAGGAGATGTTTGCGCGCATGCTGCACGCATCGGGTAAACGCGCCTCAGGCCCGTTCATTGTGGTGAATTCCGCAGCCATTCCTGCGGAGCTGTTCGAAGCAGAATTGTTTGGAATCGGAGAAAAAGTTGCAACCGATGTTAGCAAAAGAAAAGGAAAGTTCGAACTGGCTCATGAAGGAACATTTTTTTTGGACGAATTGGGCGCATTTCCCATCGCGTGTCAGGCGAAACTCTTGCGCTCCCTTGAGGAGAAGGCGATTACGCGGATTGGTGAGCATCACCCGATCAAAGTTGATTTCCGGCTGATATCCGCCATGAATGAAGATCCGCAGGAGCTGATTCAAAGTGGTAGGCTCAGAGAGGATCTATATCACCGTCTAACAACTGTTGAGCTTCTGATTCCTCCGCTGAGAGAGCGGAGGGATGATATTCCCGGGCTGATCCTTGGGACTCTGCGACAGATTTCAAAGAAGGAAAAAAAACCGATCGCTGGAATCAGCAAACAATTATTTTCTTTGCTTGCCGCTTATTCTTATCCGGGCAATATCCGGGAACTTGTAAATTTACTAAGCTCCATTGTCGCTTTGGCTCATCCCGGTGAAATTCTGGATCTTCATCTTGCACCGGGCAAGCTTCTTCAACAAGGAGCCAACAAATCTCCGGCAAGCGATCCGGATCTGGCCGAGGACTCGATCGATCTCCGCGGGCAAATGGATGCGCTGAGCAGAAAATTAGTTCTGCGCGCATTGAATTTGCACGACTGGAATATGACCGACACCGCAAAGTCTTTGCGAATTACGCGATTCGGTTTACGAAAAATGATGAAGCGCCTAAACATTCCAACTAAAGAGAACTCCCAGCCTTAGCTGCCTTCCTAACGGTAACTATGTTGACAGTATCCGGACAGTGCTCCGACGATCCTAACCTGGCACAGTGATTGCTTTGACCAGATTGTTCGTTCGGAGGTGAAACATGGCCTTAATTCGCTGTTCAGCTTGCGGGAGAGCAAGTATAGACGTAGACCGAAAGTGTCAATTCTGTGGAAAATTTCTCAAAACCAGCATATGGACACGGAAATTGAGACGGAAGGAAGCTTACGGCTTTCTTTTGATTATCACTGGCAGTTTCCTTCTTCCTCAGATGAAAGTTATTGCGATTCTCTTGCTGCTTCTGGGATTCACAGTCGCCGCCTTCAGTTTTGTAAAACGACGCGTGCCGTATAACAACCGTCCCAAAGTCTTTGCAAATCACGCGATTTGGATAACGGAAAGTGATGAATCGACTGAACGCCTACTGTAAACAACACTCCTATCCCTCCGTTAGAAAATCAACTCCGAAACGGCAACTTTGTTCACATATCACCGGTTTAAAACCGGCACATGTGACCTTCAGTTGCCACTTCAATCCACTCATAGCCTCGATGCGCTGCTGGCATAGCGGTTGCTCTAACTTGCATTGTGAGGGCAACGATGCAAGCAATTTGGCGGTTCCCCATCTTTCTTTTAACGGTGTTCATTCTTGTGATACTTCCGGCAACAGTTTCCGCTCAAACATATCAATTTGTTACGCTTCCCGGAAAATCCGGAAATAAGACGCTAACCGTTACTGATGCGGACGGCACGAAAGTCACATTTAATCTGAACAACGGTGGGTTGGGCGAAGTCGTGGTTAACGGAACAATCTGGGACGTCCGTCTGACCGCCACTACGAGCTCGTCTGCGCTTACAATCAGCACCAATAACGGAGGGGACGGCCGGGTAACGATTCACGACATCCAATGTACGGGCCCTCTTGCGGCAATCAATGCGGCGACAACTGATCTGACAGGGACGCTATCCCTGAATCAGCCAATCACCCAACTTACGTTAGGTGATTTGTTCGGCGGAGCCATCACAGTAAATGGCTCAGTGTCTACGCTCACAGTGCGCGATGTTAAACCGGGCAGCATCTGGGTGAACGGTCCCGTCACAACTCTATCGATCGGCCAAATCCATGGTGTCGTTGCAGTGAATGGTGCAGTTGATACTCTGACGACCGGCAAAATCATTGGAGGGACCCTTACGATTAACGGAGCCATAAATTCGCTCACAACCGCTGCGATACAAAACGGCACGCTCGCCGTTCAATCCGTTTCTACTCTGATAACAGGCGACTTAACGAATGCCAATATTCTGGTTGGAACTTACCTGGGTAAGGATGGTGCGCTCGGCGGGACAGCACTCGATGCCGATGCCTTTGGGCCCGGAAGCATCGGTAAGTTCCGCGTAAACGGTTCAGTGACAGGCTCGACCATCCGGGTAGGAGTGGATCCCGTTGACGGAATTTTCGGAAATGGAAATGATGTGATTGCGGGCGGTGCGGCAAGCTCGATTGATTCGATTACGATTACAGGAACACTCTCAAATGATAGCCTCATCATCGCAGGCGCTCTCCCTGCTACGGCCCTCATCAACAACCAGACCATTAGCAATCTTGCCAATGATCCGCGGTTCAGTAATGATCTCACGGGACCAGCACTCACTTCGGCGCTCACACAGGATACCGGCGTTTCCAATGTCGATAACATAACTAGTGTAGTGCGTCTAACGCTTCTTTACTTATCTCGATCTTTCTCAGGATACTTTCTGGAGTGGCGGTCCAGACAAAGATTTTGGGAGTTTGGTTGTT
>JAKEFK010000083.1 GCA_022616075.1 bacterium | reverse complement strand
GCCTTCTGCCGTACTCTGCTGAGTTGGGAGAGAGCGAAACTCCGAGCACTCTCACATCATATAGACTGCCGGCCCAGGGTAAAAAACCGTGGCTTTTTTCTCCTCTTTCATTGGATCGCGAGAAATCGGATATTCAACTCCGAAGTGATCATCACCAGGTGATTTTTCTTGACCGGGGTCCAGTCCCCTTTCACATCTGTCAGCGGTTCTGATGTGACGATCACCGCATGTTCAGACTGCCGTGCTTGAACCATTCGGCACACCTCTTCGTGACATTCGAACTTCGTTCCGGATGAAAAATAAAGCGTGGCAGGTTCCAGAGTTGAATCGCTCACGTACCGCGTCGCCACCACACTCTGCCCATCTGTTACCGCAAAGTTATAGTACGACGGTTCGGTAATACCTGCTTCCAGGCTCCAGGCTCTGAGCTGCCGGATCGTTTCCAGCATCGTTTGCGCTAACTCTTCCGCGGGGTAATGATTCATTCCATCAGGCAGCAGGTTCAGAAAAACTGCGAAAGCATGCTCCGAATCGCTGGTCCCTTGAATGAAGTTATACAGATCATCCTTGAGGGACTGTCTCAGGCGGCGTTTGATTTTGGGAAACTGCCCGATCCCTCCATTATGCATCCACAGCAGGCGTCCATACTGAAATGGGTGGCAGTTCACTTCACTCACCAACATCCCGGGAGAGGCCGCGCGCACATGAGCAAAGATGCAAGAAGCACTGATTTTCTCCGCCAATCGATGGAGGTTCTGATTGCTCCAGGCAGGCGTGATGCTTGTAAACAGGCATGGTGTGCGGTCCACCTGAGGCGCATACCAGCCTACACCAAAGCCGTCGCCATTCAACGGTTCACTTCGCTCCCGAGCTTTATAGCTTTGCTTGATGAGCGAATTTCTTGGACGCGTGAGCAATTCAGCCAGAAGAATCTCTCTGCCGGTATACACTAGAAATCTGCACATTTGTTTCCTCCTGTTCGATTCAAATGAAGATTCAGAAGAAGGGAATTACATGGAAGGAAAATGAACATATGTTTTGATCCGGCCGATTTCCGGGTACTCTTCGTAGTTGGGATACACAACCAGCTCTGACGGAACTTCTAACTCGTCAAGGGCCTGCTCGGTGATGAGAATGTATTGATTCGAGGAAACAGAATTTTTCAGTAATCGATGAACAATAATCACGTCTACACCTGATAATTCTGTGAAGCCCGCAATTTCGTAAAAGATAGCTTCACCAGCATGGACAATCAGCTTCAATCGCAGCTTATCAATATTTGCGCATGCTCCGCAGATGCAATCAGTCGATCCCTTCAGCTCATCGAGTCTCGCCCGAAAAGCATGAAAGAACCTGGGGAGCCGATCGCCGATCAGCTTCTTTTCCCGATTCCACGCTTCGCCTTCGATTGCGTACATGAATACGGCGTCTCCTTCCAATTTCGAGACCTCCAACGGGATTTCGACTTCCTTGATGATCGTTTTGATTAGTTCTGTGATTACACTTTGACCGTGCTCCAGGTCTCTTCTGTTGGCAAGCATGTAACGAGTGTAACCGCTGATATCAGCGATTATCAGGACAACCTTTTTTAAACCCGAGTTCATAAAGCTGTTTCCACCATATCATTCCTGCGGAAACTCCAGGTCTTTTTCTGCCGCAGATTGAAGGATTTTCCCCTTCAAGTCGGACGGGCTTCCGTGGCATGTCGCGAGTTCCTCATTTGACAACAACAACGCCATCTTGCCCTCCTCGGTTTCCGCAATCACGGAAGGAAGTGAAGTTGAAAATTGTTCGAGACTGGTGCCGCGAATCTCATCTCGATGGAAAGTATCGACTCGTAGGGCAAGTTCCTCCTTGCAGTCCTTCCACTCCCGCTTTTCACCAAGCGCTCCATAAGTAATCGAGCAAAGATCACATTCATCAATCGAAAGAAGCTTCCTGGCGATGTCTACGAGAGTATTCCATTTGCCTGAATCGGCGTTGTAAATAAGGATAAGACGTGCGATTCGACTTTTCATTTTTGTCTCCGAATCATTATTAGATGCTAAACCGGTGAGAACTATTGCCGGCAGTCCTTCCTTTCCGGCAGATGTATTGTGGCTTACACAATTCGAATACAAGGGAATCTCCTCTGGAACTAATACATTAGAAGATTAATTGCCTTGCGGAACTTTCAACCGGTATCCCAGGGACAGAAAATAAGAGGAAGTCTTATGGAATATTCTCACAACCACAGACAGCAGAGGGCGTCGTTTCACGCAATCTTCATTTGTTTTCTCTTTGTCTTTCTAAGCGTCCACACGTCTTGGTCACATTCAGTTCAGGCGCTACCGCAGCAAAAGGCAGTTCCATCCTTAATGGAGCTTAGCGGGTCTCTGGAGCTTCTAGCCGAAAAAGTCAGTCCGGCAGTGGTACAAATTTTTGTTACAGGATATGACTTCGACTCCCCGGATGGCTCACGAAGTGCAAGTTTACTGACAAGACAGCGCATCAGCGGTTCGGGTGTAATTCTCGATAACCTTGGTCATATCGTAACGAATGCACATGTCGTGCAGGGAGCACGCCGTATTCAGGTACTGGCCGCTGCGTTTTCCGAAAATCAATGCCCCGGGCTTTCCATTGTGAAAGCAAAAGGGAAATTGGTGCTTGCGACAATCGTAGGAGTGGATCAAGAGACGGATCTGGCAGTTTTGAAGATTGAAGGGATCGGGTTCCCTTTCTTGCCGCTTGGCGATTCGGATTCGTTGAAAGCGGGTCAACTGGTGCTGGCTTTTGGCAGCCCACTTGGATTGGAAAACTCCGTCACCATGGGAGTAGTGAGTGCTGTCGGACGACAGCTCGTGCCGGAAGGCCCCATGATCTATGTTCAGACCGATGCTTCCATCAATCCGGGAAACAGCGGTGGACCACTCATCAACATGGCCGGTCAAGTTGTTGGAATCAATACAGCCATCCTGAGTCAATCAGGCGGAAACGAAGGAGTCGGATTTGCCGCCCCCAGTAACATCGTCCGGAATGTTTTCGAACAGATCCTTAAGACCGGCCGCGTCCAGCGTGGCGAAATTGGAGTATTTGTTCAAACCGCTACCCCTACTCTGGCATACGGTCTCCACTTGTTTCGCGATTGGGGTGTAGTTGTTGCGGACGTAACTCCCCATAGCCCTGCAAGTATGGTTGGGCTCAGAGTGGGAGATCTAATATTGGAATTAGACGGTAAAGTGCTCGAAAACGGACGTCAATTCGATGTGAATCTCTACCGGCGAGCGTTCGGTGAAATCGTGACACTCGAAGTGCTGCGTGGTTCCGAAAGAATGTCTTTTCAGGTCCCGGTCGTGGAGCGTCCCGATGATTCCGAACGTCTTACCGCAATGATCAGTCCTGAAAACAACCTTGTCCCGGCTCTTGGTATTTTTGCAATTGACCTGAATGAACGAACAATGCAACTGCTTCCCTCTTTGCGGGAAGGTTCTGGAATCGTAGTTGCGGCAAAGGCCGCCGATGCGCCGTACTTCGCCGAAGAACTACAGTCAGGTGATGTAATCCATTCCATCAACGGAGAGTCAGTAAAGAATGTGGAACAGCTCCGTACCATTCTGGAGGGGTTGCAAACAAGTCATCCGGTAGTTCTTCAGGTAGAACGTTTCGGCCAACTGAGATTCGTGTCTTTTGAGCTGGAATAGCTTCGACAATTCTTAATTCAGAACCGCATCTAATTACAGAAGACTTTCATGAAAATCAGAGAGACGGAAGGAGAATTATGAACAGACAGTTTGATCTTGTTGTTTTGGGCACGGGCGGGGCCGGATCAGTGGCGGCCCATCAATGCAGGCGGGCCGGGTGGGAGGTAGCAGTCATTGATTCAAGGCCGTTTGGCGGCACCTGCGCTTTGCGCGGGTGCGATCCCAAAAAGGTCCTTGTTGGTGTTGCGGACATCATGGACTGGCTGCGCCGGATGCAGGACTATGGCAGCTCATCTTCCGAATTGCGCCTTCAATGGCAGGATCTCATGCGATTCAAACGGACTTTTACCGATTCGGTACCGGAGAACCGCGAACAGAGTTTTACCAGAGCAGGCATCGCTGCGTTTCATGGTCCAGCGCGTTTTGTCGATGCCACGACCGTTCAGGTTGGCGCCGAAACTTTGAAAGCTCGTCACATCTTGGTCGCGACGGGCGCCAGGCCCGCGCCTCTCCATTTCCCCGGCGAAGAGCTTGTGACAGTGAGCGATGATTTTTTAGAATTGGAGAAGTTGCCCGCCCGGATTGTGTTTATCGGTGGCGGCTACATTTCGTTTGAGTTTGCTCATATCGTGGCAAGAGCCGGTGTAAAACCAACGATCCTCCACCGTGGTCCCCGCCCTCTTGTCCGATTTGATCCTGATCTTGTCGATCGCCTGGTGTCGGCTTCTCGCGAAGTGGGTATTGATGTACAACTGGATACGCAAGTTGAAGGGATTGAATCTATCACATCAGGTCTGATCGTGGCCACATCAATCAAAGGCCACAAGCGTAAATTCGAAACTGACCTTGTCGTACATGGCGGTGGGCGTGTTCCGAATATTGATTCTCTCGACCTGCAAGCAGCAGGTGTTCGTTACGATCCTCGCGGCGTTATTGTAAACGAGTTTTTCCAGAGCGTTTCCAATCCGGTTGTTTATGCAACCGGTGACTGTGCCAATAGCGGACCTCCCTTGACTCCGGTTGCGGGCAGGGAAAGTAAAATTGCAGCCGAGAACATGCTAAAAGGGAATCATGCGACACTGGATTATACGGGAGTATCTTCCGTCGTATTCACCATACCGCCTCTGGCGTCGGTCGGCTTGCAAGAGGATGAGGCCCGGAAACAAGACTTGGACTTTGAAGTCAAACAGGCAGACACTGCCGGATGGTATTCGTCTCGCCGTGTCAATGAGAAACATTCCGCCTACAAGGTTTTAGTGGAGAAGAATTCGGGTCGGATTCTTGGTGCTCATTTGCTGGGAAATCATACCGATGAATTGATCAACCTGTTTGCCCTGGCAATCCGGTTTGATCTTCGTTCTGACGATTTGAAAGATCTGATGTATGCCTATCCCACTCATGGTTCAAACATTCCGTATATGGTCTAGACTGGAATCGCTTACTGCAAAGTTTTTGCTGTCGCCCATCCTTGGCCCATATCCCCGGGGAGGTCCAGACTGCGGCCTTTCTTGCGAGAGAAACAGGGGGATGCAAGGCCGAGAACGAACCAGATTCGAAGTTTCACTGTTTCTTCCTCCCAAAATCTTCTTTCCTTTAATCATGATAGTAGTCCTCATGGGAGCGACAAGAAGAATGGGGCACCTGGCAGTGTAGAGGCTTAAGCCGGATTCCGATGGTGACAGAAAAGTAACGATCGGCGGTCCGATGCAGGGCTCCATTGTTAGATGCTAAACCTGTGGGAACAATTGGAGCTTTTAGCCGAACAAGTCATCCCTAAGGAGCAAGGGTGATCGTTTATATCTTCCTTTTTGAAGAGTTCTTTGTAGAGAGATCGATCCGGCGCCGGATGGCTCTGCGCGCATAATCAAACGCTTTTTTTTCCCCGAGCAGTTCGGTTGCCCAGTTTGCTTCCTGTACGTAAGCGTGAAGCTCAAATTCCATTTGAGCCGGATCGACTTTTTAGTCGATTTCCTGCCGGTTCTTAGCTTCACGG
>JAKEFK010000082.1 GCA_022616075.1 bacterium | reverse complement strand
TCTTCAGATTCACGGTAAGCACGCTCTTTTAGTGCCGCCTGAACCCGTTCTTCCAGCAAGATAGCCTGTGTATTCTGATCCAGCTTCAAAGCGCGCTGCACCGCAGTAAGGGCTTCATCGAAGGACCTCTGTTTATAGTGATATTCGGCCTCGGCAAAAGCGTTTGCATATTCCGCCTTCCGGCGGTTTTGTTCATAAGCAGCCCTTGCATCCCGAAGTAAGGTTTTCGCTTCGTCGCTTCCCGGTTCAATGGTCAATGCTTTTGTAAGGTGCTCCACAGCGCCGCTGGCATTATCATGCTTTAAAGCGGTTTGAGCAGCTTCAAAATGAGATCGAAATTCTTTTTCTTTATTGAATTTTTGCTCTTCACTTTCCAGTTGAGCCAGTAATTGCGACGCCCGGGCGTCACGGGGAACGATTTTCTGCAACTCCATCAACGAATTTCGAGCTTTCTGAAATTCTTTTTGCGTAATGTCAGTCGTTATGCTTTCCAGAAACAATCCAATCAGGGTTTCCCGTTTTTGTGCGGCATCTTTATGATCCGGCCGTCGTTGTAAGACCGCGCCATACAGTTCCAGAGCCTGAGCGTATCTGTATTGCTGCTGACTCTCCTCAGCCAGCATAATCAACTTTTCCGTGTCCTTCGCGATCCCCGGCGTGCTCCGGCGCGATGGTGTGCTGCGCGTTGGATAGATGGTAGAAAGGGATTCGAGCGAATCGTACAGCTCATGCGCCGATTGATGACGATTCTCCGGCGACTTCTCTATCATTTTGTGAACGACCTGTGTGAGCTCGGTGGCGAGTTCAGGCGCAAGATCTTTCAGAGGAGGCGGTGGCTCGTTAATGTGTTTGTAGATGAGAGCGATCGCAGCGTCATCATGAAACGGCACGCGACCGGCAAGCATCTCATAAAACATGATTCCCAGACTGTAGATATCACTTCGCCCATCAACCGTTTTGCCGAGAGGTTGCTCCGGTGGCAAATAATGCGGGGTTCCCATCAATGTGCCGGTTCGTGTGAGCTGACCCACAAAAGCCATGCGGGCGATGCCAAAGTCCATCAAGACAGGTTTGCCAAACTCATCGAGCAATACGTTGGCAGGTTTGATGTCGCGATGAACAACACCGCGATCGTGTGCGTATGCCAATGCGTCAACCAGTTGTTTTGTAATCTCGATTGCGGTCCCCGGTGAGATTTTTTTTTCGCGCCGCATTTTCTGAGACATCGTATCCCCGGGAATGTACTTCATCACGAAGTAGTAAATGTCCTGGTTATCGCCAACATCGTAAATATCGATGATGTTGGGATGCGAAAGCTTTGCAGCTGCGCGCGCTTCTCTTCGAAAACGCTCAATCATTTCCTCATCTTCAGCAACCCGGAGGATTTTGATCGCCACTTGACGGCCAAGCTGCGTATGTTCACCGAGATACACGTCCGCAAAACCACCGGAACCGACTCTGCGCAAGATCTTATACTTGTTGCCAAGAGCCTTCTCCAGAGCAGCAATTTTCGGATCGAAATCCGGAATCAGATTTTCAGCGGTGAACGATTCAACATTTGTTCCACAGGAAGGGCAAAAGCGGGTCTTAGGCTTTAGGTCGGTGGAACAGTTGGGGCATTTCATTCGGCCTCATTTCAGGAGGATCTGTATATTTCCAATATCTTCGGAGAAATATGAGGAGGAAGCGAACGGGCGCTGGATAACGATCTTGCTCGCCGGAAGGATTCACGCGCCAGCCTTAAACGATCCTCCGTGCCCTTCTCTTCCAACATGGAAAGAGCCGCGTATGAACAACCAAGAAAGAAATGCAGCCTCCAACTTTGCCTGGCCCTGGAAAGATTTTGATTTGCAAGCTGAATTACATGATCATACTCCCCACGGTAATAAGCGGTCAGCACTTCCCGCTCCGCATTCTTTTGAAACTCTTTTTGCAATTCCTGGTCTTTTTGATCCTGAACCAGCGCATTCCGCTCACTCTCAATCTGCTGAAGGAGACTTCCCACGCGCGATTCGGATGGATACTGTTCTTTCAAAGCGAGGGCGAGATTCTCTGCCGTATCAAAATCCTTCCTTCTGATTGCCTCTTCCACATCTTTAAATTTCTGTTGTTTCTCTTTTGCGAGTTGTTCCTCCGCCTGCCGCGCGGTAATCTGGCCCAATATGCTTCGCGCCTCGCGGTTGCTCGAATCGAGGCGCAGTGCGCGATTCGCTGCCGCGCGTGCATCATCGTAGTGTCCTTCCAGCAGGGCCCTATTCGCTTCGCGCAAAGCAGACTGGATCGCAACCTGATTGTCCTTTTTCGCATCCTCAATAGGCGGTTCCGGTTTGGTTTCGATGACAGGAGGCTTTTGTGGCGGTTTCTCTTCAACGACCGGTTTTTCCACCGGTTTGTCCGGCGGTGGCTGTTGCTGCTGAACCGCCTTTGTAAGTCTTGCCTTGAGTGAATCAAATTCTTTTGCAAGCTTGGATGAAGTAATACGACTCCCTTCTGCTTCCTTCAAATACCTCTGAGCTTCCGGGATTCGGCCTGCTTCCAGAGCGCAATATGCAAGATAGTATTGAGGGAAATACTCAATCACCATCGTGCCGTACGTGGGAGTGCGCGGATCAGCTTTGGGATTTCCCCGTAAAGCTTCAAGCATGAGAGGTTGGCCTTGCGCGCAATCTCCACTCTTGATTTTGTCACGCCCTCTTTCGTAAGCTTTGTGCCACTCAAGGCCGAAAGCGGGAACTGTGATCAAAAACGTGGCGATCAGTATAAGTGGAGAGATCAGAAGATTTAGGCGAGAACCTTCATTCTTACTCTCCATTATCCCTGATTTATCTCCCTAACTCCCTTAAAACCTCACAACCGATGAAAGTACGAGTTCGAAACCTCTACGGGAAACTTCCGTCCTATCAGTAAGAAGACCGGTTTCGCGAATCTCATCTTCTAATGCGAAATCGGCTGCAGCATCAAACTGAACACGGCCAAATGTCACCCCACCCCCGATAGTAATATGGTTCAACGGATCATGAGCTTCGGTATCAAAAATGGGAACCAGAAAATCGCCGGCGGCAGGCGCAGTAACAAAGTAGAAGAGGTTACGGGATTGCCTGTAAAATCCGCCACGAAAAGCGAGAACACTCGATTCGGCTCGAATCAAATATTCTGCACCCACATGAATATCTGTTCCGTCGTCGATTCTGAAAACAACCTGTTCCTTCGGAAAAGGAAGCAAATGGGTGAATAGCGAAAACCCGGCTTGAACGTCTTCCAGTTGCGAATAAAAAACACGAATCACATCAAAATTAACCGTAAAATCGGCGGCTGTTACCGAGACGCCGGTTCCCAGCTGGTCCGGGACGTCAAAGCCAACGTTTGTTACAACTTGCTGCGGTCCATCAGCGCTATCAACGTTGGTAACGATGGTCCTTAAGTTGAACTGTGGATCATATTTGTAAACTGCTCCGATCGACACCCAGGAAACCGGAGCTACAAGAACGCCGAGGTTGATCCCGACTTTAACGTCGGAGGTATCGTAAATAGATGTAAAATGATCGCCGAATCCAGGCTGGGCTTTTTGACGAGCGCCGATATTCGAGCGAATGCTGAAGTCGCTGATTTTCAGAGTGCCTCCCAGCGAGACGTGATCTCCTATTTTGGTCGCACCTGTAAAGCCGTAGTTAACGTCTGAAATTTCCGCTGCGCCGCTGAAACTATTTGGTTCGAGGAAATGGAATGGGCTGGCGCTAACCTCACCAAAGACAGTGGCTTCAGCGTTGATCAGTTCGTGACGCGAAATGCCCAGAGTCCAGTTCTCAAAAGGATGGACGTAGCTCGCGAATCCGAGAGCATTCACTTGATCCAGCTCATCGGTCGCCCTGAAATCCGCGAGACCGAAGTTGGTCCCTATGTTCGGAGGAGTTGGAGTCGAGTCGAGATTGGTAATAGGCATGTTGGTAATGCGTGTCTCGAACCTGCGGCTATCGCGATGACGATATTCAAGAGAGATTTCCGGTCGGGCAAGTATCGTCAGTCCGGCTGGATTCGTCTCGGCCGCGGTCGCATCATCTGCGCGTCCGATGAAAGCGCCGCCCATTCCGATCGCGCGGGCGCCTGGAGTGGTAAGGTTCAAGCTGAAAGCACGAAAAATTTCTTCATCCGTGACAGCAAATGACGGAACTGTAAAAACGAGTGAAACAAGTAAGACTGTTAACCACCGAGATATTGTCATCGTGTACCTCCTCTTATATAGACCGTTTCACGAAAATTCTAGCATGGATGTAAGTGCTTCACAATGAACAGTAAGGAGCGCGGGCTTCCAGCCCGCATTACGGGTCGCAGGCATCCTGCCTGCGGACTGGAAGTCCGCGGCCTGTAATGCGGGCAAGATGCCCGCGCACCGTATCATTCCCACCGGAAGAGTTTCACCGCAAGGAAACAAAAAACGACGCACCATACTCCAAGTCCGGCCATCGGATGCAAAACTTCCCGCAAACCTGCGCCATCGATCGCAATGCTTCTCAGTCCATCAGCGAGATAAGTAAGCGGGAAAACACTCGTGATCACGTGGGCAAACCCCGGCAAGTTCGCCCTGCTGAAAAAAACGCCCGAGAGCAGCATCATCGGCAGCGTGATGACATTCGCAAGCGGGGCTACCTGGTCCTCTGATTTGGAGACACCCGCAATACAGAACCCGATCGCAAGAAATACGATCGACCCGAGCACTCCTACCACAAATAAATTCCACAGACTTCCAATGAAATTCAAATGAAAGAAGATCACTCCGGATGCAATCAACAACGTCACCTGTAAAAGCAACACAATCAGCCGAGTAACCACATGGGCAAGAATGAAATCATTTGTATTTAAAGGGGTAACCCTTAACCGGCGCAGAATTCCGCGTTTCTTCAAATCGACAAATACAAAAGCAACGCTGAATACTCCCATCTGCATGATCGACATCGCGAGTATGCCGGGCAATAGAAAATCCATATACGTCAATTTCCGGCTCTTGACCGGCTGCGTGACCACCTGGATTCGTTGCGAATTCCCTGCGCGCTGCAGAGCGACCTCATCGAATATCCGCTGCAAAATCAATGCTCCCAGCTGCGTTTCCTGAGGCTTAGCGTCATTTGTATATGCGATGAGCTTCTGTCCGTCTTGATAACCGGGAGGAATCAGAAGAACCACATCGCGTTCACCTTTTTGCAGAGCTTTCCATTCCGCATCCTGATTTCCATGATGCACTTGAATTGTTTTTATTGCGGAAAGTGAGGATAAGATCGAATTGATTTTGCCGCCGGACTGATCGACGATGCCGAGTTGAATCGTGCCAAGCCGGTCAAATTTTACAAACCCAAATAAGACGATCATGAATAGTGGAAGGAACAGCGTCCAGAACACAGCTTCTTTTTCGCGAAAGAACATTTTCAGCGCAGCCGCGATCAACACCCACTTCAACCTCACTGTTCCTCCCGCAAAGTGTGTCCCGTGAGCTGCAGAAAAACATCTTCCAGCGTGGCCAATCTTTCTGCGCGCGGTTTCGTGAATCCTGATTCCAGGAGCCGGGAAATCAACTCTTGAGGCGGAGCCATCGCAATAATCTTGCCGTAGTCCATGATCGCAACGCGATCACACAACTCTTCCGCTTCTTCCATGTAATGAGTCGTCAAAACCACTGTCTTGCCTTCCTCGCGAATCTTACGGATGACCTGCCAGAGATGGCGCCTGGCCTGCGGATCCAACCCGGTGGTTGGCTCATCTAAAAATAGAACCACCGGATCATTCACCAGCGCCGCAGCGATGGAGAAGCGTTGTTTCTGCCCACCCGACAACTGATTTACCCGCGCTTCGATTTTGTCTTGCAATTCGACTTCCTGAAGCAGCTGCAGCGGTTTCACTCGCCTCCCATAGATTTCACCAAACAGAATCAGCAGCTCAGACAACGATAACTTATCAAAGAATGAAGAACTCTGAAGCTGCACTCCAATGCTTCGCTTCACCTGCTGAGGATCCTTCCGGATGTCCAGGCCGTTGAGAAAGACATCGCCGGAATCCATCGGACGTAACGTCTCAATCATTTCCAGTGTAGTGGTTTTTCCTGCTCCGTTCGGGCCAAGAATTCCAAAAATCTCCTGCCGGTAAACTTGAAAGCTCACGTCATTCGCAGCAACCAGTGTTCCATACCTCTTCGTAACGTGCTTTACTTCCAAAATGATTTCAGACATAAGCGTTCAATTTAACACAAAGGAGACTTGGCGTCTTGGCGCCTTGGCGGTTACAATGAAAACCGAAATTAAGGAGGGACTGGATGCGTCGTTCATGGATTCTTGTCATATTCATTTTCCTATTTCCATTTTTTGTTTCCGCAGTTTCCGAGGACAAACCGCTTCTTGGCTTTACCGAAAAACAAGCGGCTGAACAGAAGCAGCTAGAGAGTAAATTTGACAGCCACCTGAAAGCTGAAAATCTACGCGAATGGATGAAAAAGCTCAGCGCGCGTCCTCATCATACGGGATCGCCTTACGACAAAGAGAATGCTGAATTCATGGCCGGACTGTTTCGGTCCTGGGGCTACGACACGCAAATTGAGCAATTCCGCGTGTTGTTTCCAACGCCAAAAACGCGCATTCTTGAAATGATTGAGCCGGAAACATATAAGGCAGAGTTGACTGAACCGGAGATAAAAGATGATGCAACCTCCGGTCAAAAGGAGGAACAGCTCCCCACTTACAACGCGTACTCGAGGGATGGAGATGTAACCGGCGAGCTTGTTTATGTGAATTACGGTGTTCCCAAAGACTATGAGGATCTCAAACTCCGCGGCATCGATGTAAAAGGAAAGATTGTGATCGCGCGCTATGGCGCATCCTGGCGCGGTGTCAAACCAAAGGTTGCGGCTGAGAACGGCGCAATCGGATGCATCATTTACTCCGATCCCAGAAATGACGGCTACTACTACGGGGATGTCTATCCAAAAGGTGGCTGGCGAAATGAGAACAGCGTGCAAAGAGGCTCAGTCATGGATTTTACCGAACATGATGGGGATCCGCTCACGCCATTTGTAGGGGCAACGGAAAATGCAAAACGGATCCGCCGCGAAGACTCGAACTCGATCACCAAAGTGCCGGTGCTTCCAATTTCGTACAAAGACGCATTGCCTCTGCTTCGCGCGTTAGGGGGCCCGGCGGCTCCGGAAGCCTGGCGTGGAAACTTGCCTATTCCGTACCACATCGGTCCGGGTCCTGCAAAAGTTCATCTTAAGCTGGAGTTCAATTGGGACATCGTCCCCATCTACAATGTCATCTCGCGAATGAAAGGGAGCGTTTATCCCGACCAGTGGATCCTGCGGGGAAATCATCACGATGCGTGGGTCAACGGGGCGACGGATCCGATCAGCGGGATGGTTGCATTGATGGAAGAAGCGCGCGCGATGGCAGAGCTTGCAAAAACCGGATGGAAGCCGAAACGCACAATCGTTTTCGCGGGCTGGGATGCGGAAGAGCAGGGTCTCCTGGGTTCCACTGAATGGGTCGAAACGCATCGCGAAGAGCTTCAACTCAAAGCCGTGGCTTACATCAACACGGATAGCAACTCTCGCGGCTTCTTTGATGCCCAAGGCTCACAAACGCTGGAAAAATTTCTGAACCAGGTCGTTCGCGATGTGGAAGATCCACAGAAAAAAATCAGCGTGCAACAACGGCTCCGGTCTTATTTCTTTGTGGAAGGTGACCCCAAAGCGAAAAAGGAAGCGAAAGAGCGTGAGGACCTCCGTCTTCCGGCCGCCGGATCAGGTTCCGATTACACGCCTTTCCTACAGTATGCCGGGATCGCATCTCTGAATATCGGGTTCGGCGGTGAAGAAGAATACGGGCAATACCATTCCATTTATGATTCGTTCGATCATTACGTGCGGTTCATGGATACGGATTTTGCTTATGGTGTCACGCTTGCCAAAACGGGTGGACGATGTGTTCTAAGACTGGCGAATGCCGAAATCCTTCCCTTTGAGTTTACCGGTCTTGCCGACAATATTCGCGGTTACGTGAAAGAGGTTCAGGAACTAGCTGACCAGATGCGTGAAGAAACTGAAATCAAGAACACAATGATCCAGGAGAAGATTTTCGAAGCGTACTTCGATCCAACGAAGAAGTATGTGACGCCCGAAATGCAGGAACCGGTGCCGCATTTGAATTTTGCTCCCCTGCAAAATGCCGCAACCAGATTGGAAAAGAAGGCAAAGGAATATGAGAAGTCCTATAACGATGCTGTGAAAAAGGGAAAACTTTCCAGTGAGGAGATTCAGAAATTGAACTCGATCCTGATGCTGACCGAGCGCGCGTTGACTAAAAAAGAAGGGCTGCCGGGACGCCCGTGGTTCACTCATCAGATCTACGCTCCCGGCATCTATACGGGCTACGCGGCGAAGGCATTACCCGCGATTCGGGAAGCGATTGAACAGAGGAAATGGAAAGTCGCAGAAGACCAGATTCAGGTGGTTTCGAAAACTCTCGAAAACTTCACACAGGAAATTGAAAAGGCTGAGGATTTAGTAGACTGAATGTGTCCTGCTTGACACACGTAGCGCGGGCGTCCCGCCTGCGAGCTAAGTGGCACAACCATTGCACAATGAGGGGACATGTTAAGAAGCGTGTTGAGGAAGAGGAGGCTCGCTGCCTTTATCGCCGCCGTTCTCGTGTTGGCAGCAATCATTGCCGGCGCTTCCTTCCGGCAAATCCACAAAGCGAAAAACGCTTTAGCTCAAGCAAAACGACAAGCCGCCGAAAATCAAACAGTCGGGATTCGAATTCAGGATTTCAGCCTGGCTCCCAATCTGCAGGCGAGCCTGTTGAGCGCTCCTTATGCGATCAGGGATGTTGTTAAATTTCAGGAAAAGGTTTTTGCGGCTACTTCCAATGGATTAGTAATATTCGACCGGACAGGACGCCGTCTCGAACAATGGACAACGCTGGAAGGACTCCCTTCCCACGATCTGACCGCTTTCGCAATCCTGAATGAATCTCTGTGGATCGGAACGGCTGATGCCGGATTCCTCTGTTTTTCGAACAATCGGTGGTCTCAGTTTTTACCGGCAAAAGCCGAAGAAAGATCGGTTCACGTTTTGCATGTTACGGAACAAGGAGTCTTGCTTGCTGGAACCAGTGCCGGAATCCTTGCGTTTGACGGGCAAAACTTTCAAAGGTTTTTACCGGAGTTGCAGAAAGAGAGAATCACGAGTCTCTCAGGTAAAAATCAGCGTCTTTGCATTGGAACTTTTCAGAATGGTCTTCATGTTTACGAAGCAGGAGTGTTGGAGCACTACACAAAAGAGAAGGGGCTTCAAGACTTCCTGATCACGCAGGTGCAATCGAAGGGAGACGCTTGCTATGTTTCCACAGCAGCAGGAGTTCAGATTCTGGAAGGAAAAAAACTCCGAACGCTCGCAAAGAATTTGTTCGCAACATCTTTCGTCATCGAACATCCTCTCCTCTGGGTCGCCACCCGCGATCGCGGTGTGCTTCCCTTCAACACGCAACGCAGCGCCGCAAACGTAGCGCGGACGTCAGCGCTACCGCGGCGCGCTCCCTCCTTCGTGAAAAAACTCGATTCCGAAATTCTTGCGTTCTCCGGTCTGGAAATCTCTTACCTGCAAACCTCCGCGGCGCACGTTCAATGGAAAACGTGGAACACTCCTTCGACTCTTTTGAAGGATGCCAATGTGTCCACACTGTTGCGCAGAAGGAATGGCGAACTCTGGGTGGGATATTTCGATCGTGGACTCGACATCGTTTCTGCCGGCAGAGACTCGATCACCCACTGGAGTGATGAAAATCTCTTCTGCATCAATCACCTTTCTGAAGATTGGAAAGGAAGAGTATACGTTTCTACGGCGAACGGACTCGTGATCTTCGAACCGGATCGCTCGCGCAAGGTCTATCGCACGTCAGATGGACTCCTCAGCGACCGCGTCATGCAAACAATGCCCCTGGATCCTGAAGGCAAAGCCGTGGCAATCGCAACGACTCAAGGATTCACGCTCAAGGAAGGAGATTCCATGAAATCGATCTATGCCTTCCATGGACTTGTGAACAATCACATCTACACGATGGCAGCGGACGGCGATCAGATTTACCTTGGCACGTTGGGCGGAATTTCCCGCATTTCCAAAATGAGGATCACCGAAAGCTGGACTCAGATGGATTCCGGATTGAAGCGAAACTGGGTCAACGCCATGATCAGCATCGAAAAACAACTTTTCGTGGGAACGTACGGAAGCGGCATCCAGCTGCGAACGCAATCAGGAGAATGGCGCGACTTCCCTGCTCTCCCGGAAGACCTGGAAATGAACCCGAACGCTCTCTTTTACGATGGACGGTATTTATTCTGCGGGACTCTCGACCGCGGCTTTTACGTGTACGACACCAAAAATCGCTCCTGGAAGAATGTTTCCCGGGAGTTGCCGAGCCTGAACGTTACCGCCTTTGCCGCCGATGAAAATCTTCTTTACGTGGGAACGGATGGCGGGCTACTACAAATGAAGTATGACAAGCTTAATACGATACCTGATCTTATTTAGCCTGGTCCCGATCCTCTGTCAGGCGGATATCGGTGTGCTCCTTCCGGCTGAAAATGAGGAACCCGACGCTAATATTCTCACTCTGGATGAGGCTCACATTCAGATTCGCGTGGATCATCAGTACGCGCGCATTCGAATTCAGCAAATCTTTGGAAATCATACGCCCCTCGTGCAAGAAGGAAAGTATGTGTTTGCGATTCCCGGGGATGCAGCCATCTCCGATTTTGCTGTGTGGGATGGCGTCATCCGGATTCCCGGGGTCATTCTGGAACGGAAACGCGCTTCCGAAATTTACGATCAGCTTCGAATGCAGGAAATCGACCCCGGGCTGCTGCAGCAGGAAGAGGGCGCGGAAGAAGGTCCGAAAATGGCGAACATTTTTTCCGCAAGGATTGTTCCAATCCCCGGCTATGGAACCAAACGTCTCGAAATGGAATACACGCAACGGCTTCCGATCGAAGGCATGAAATCGTTTTTCTCATTGCCTTTAAAACCTGACCTCTACCGCGCGCAAATAGTGGGAAAGCTCACTTTGAGCCTTGAAATTCTGAGCGACGCCCCACTCGCAGATTTCCAGCTGGTGTCCGCAGCGTATCCGGTTCAGTACCAGATTCAATCTCAGCAACGCATCTCCGGAAGTTTTCAGGCGACCAACATTACGCTCACGGAAGACTTCGCTTTTCAATACAAACTCGATTCCGCCGAAAGCGCTCTCTACTTCCTGCCCTTTCGTGGTTCAGAAAGAAATTTGCGCGGCGGCGCTCAGCCGGTCACTGCATTTCAAACGCCCGCTTCCGACAAAAAAGAGAACGGCTACTTCTGGCTATCTGCTGGGCTGAATGAAAAACAGCCGAAACAAGAAAGGGAACCGAAATCTGTGCTGATTCTTGTCGATACCTCTTCTTCCATGCGATGGGAAAAACTAGAACGAACTTACGAAGCGCTGGAATATTTTCTGCGCCATTTGACGAATCAGGATGAGTTTATGTTGTTGCTCTTTCATCAGGAGGTGAAGTCATTTGCCACTACGCCTTCGCCTGCGATCCCTTCGAATATTGATCTTGCGCTCACCTTTTTCAAATCACAGTACTTGATGGGTGGAACCGATTTCCAAAAAGCATTTCAAGAAGCCTTCAAGCATTCCGCGCAACTAAAAAACCGTGAACGTTATCTGGTGACGATCACGGATGGAAATCCAACTCTCACCGAATTGCAAAGCAGGAAGCTGGTTGAGTCTTTTAAGACCGGCAACCCGGGCTTCCGCGCTTTCTCGTTTGGAATCGGTTCCGATACAAATCGAAATCTACTTGCCGAATTGGCAGATCGCAGCAACGGGCACTTTGATTGGGCAACTGAGAACGAAGACCTCTCCTTCAAGCTGGAAGCGTTCTTTGCAAAAATCGGGCAGTACCCAGTTTCCAATCTTGTCCTGCAAGCATCACAGCCGAAGCTAATCGAACAGGTTTACCCGGCCGAGCCAACAAAGGCTTACAACGGCTCCGCGATTGATTGGTTCGGTAGATATAGAAGCGCTTCAAAAAATATTTCACTCACTGTGAAAGGAGACTCAGCGGGAAAACATGTTTCGCTGGAAAAGACGGTGGATTTTCCAGAGGAAGCAACAGAGCATGATTTTATTCCACGCGGTTGGGCAAGACGTCGAGTCGATTTCCTGCTTCGCAAAATGGAATTGGAAGGAGAAGACCCCGCTTCGATCGATGAAATCATCGCCCTTGCGAAGAAATACAAATTCGTTACGCCGTACACCTCCTTTCTTGCGGCGCCCAGATCTTTGCTCAGACCTCGCTTGATTCGTCCCGGTGATCCGCTTCTACGAATCAAAACGGACCCGGACATCGTTTCTGTCACCGCAATCTTCCCTTTCGGTTTGATCAAGGAGCTTCAATATTTAACTCAGGAAGATGTATGGCAAACGCGCTTTCTCGTTCCGAAAACGATGAAAGATGGAACGTATCATTGCCGGATTGTTCTTCGGGACCAGCAAGGGAATCAGTATCAGGAAACGAAATCCTTCGTTGTGGATAGCCGTCCGCCGTTATTCCGCGCGCGCTGGGAAGGAAAGTTCAGAGCAGGACGGCTCATCAAAATCATTGTGCAGGCGGATCAGGATACGCGCTACCTTTACGCGCGACTGAACACGTTGCAACCTGTGCGAATCCAATGGAGTCAACACGAAAAAGCATCGGTGGGTTATATCAACGTACCTGCCGATTTGCCTCCAGGAATCTATGAGCTGCAAATCTTCGGCGAAGATTTTGCGCACAACCAATCTCGCTGGTCCAAAAAGGTGGAGGTGTTATGAAACAAAGTAGAGCGGGCGTTTCGCCCGCGTTGGTTTTTGTATTCACCTCCATCGCGTGGGCGCTCGTTCCTGGAGATCTGCATCAGAAGGATGTCTTGATCCCTGCGCTGTTCCACACCGAAGACTTCCAGGAGCAGCAAGCTCACGTCCCGAACACTCTTCAGGACGCAAAAGCAAAACTGGAAGCAGCCATTCAGAAAGAGCCTTCAAAGCCGGAGCCATATCAGGCGCTCGCGGAGATCAATGAGAAGCTGCTCGACTTCGCTGCAGCGGAAATAAACATGAAATTGTTCGTCGAAAAGAGCGCGAATAAAGATGCAGCCTTCACGCGGCTCGAGTCTTTCTATCACAATCGCCTGCGTTTTGAGGATGAGCTTCGCACGCTGCAGGAGCATGCTTCCGCATTGACTGTTCGCGAAACAGATGTGTCCTCCAAATCAGGTCGTTACGCAATCTTCAAGAAGATCATCCAGCATATTGGAAACTACGGGCTGAATGTCGATGTACGAACGTTTTATCTTGAATCGATTCAATCTTATCCCGCGGAACAAAAACCTTATCTGGAGTTCATTCAGTATGTAAAGAACACTGATAAAAAGGCGGCGGTCGAAACGCTGGAAAAGTTTAAGGCGCAATTCCCGAACGATAACAATACCTATCTATTAACCAGGGCATCGTTATTAACCCCGGAGGAAGCGTTCGATCTCATGAACCGCTCCTTTCATCCGCTCTGGAACCAGAATCTCTACCGGGCTTTTGATGGCTATCTGATCGCAACGGAACGGAAACGCGACTATCTGGAATCATTGAAGGACCGCTTGCAAAACAATCCGCTGGATGTCGATGCCGTCGCGCGTCTCTTTCATGCGTATCATCTGGCCGGTAACCTGATCGAGGCACAAAACACATTAAATGATTTCCGCCTGTTGAAAGAGGAAGCCGCTAGCAAGAAGAGCTCATGGTCCGCGAAGGAGCTTTACTGGATGGCATCGCTGAATCAGAAATTGCTGAACTACAACGACGCATCGCGATTTTACTATGCGCTCTATGAGCAACTCATTCATAAACCGGAACGGGATCTGACCGCTGATCTCGCGCTGTGTGGTCTGTTCGAAATCTTGCTTGCTGCCCAGGATCGCCCGGTCCAGCTTGGCGCGGGCAATCTCGACTATTACAAAGACATCGCAACAATGGATCAAAATCCGGGAATTTTGAACGGTATCCTCTCTTTGATTTTAAATGGCACAAATCCGGCAAGCGAATTGGAAATGCAACAGGACAAAGCCAGCGGCTACTTCAATCGCGCAGAAGCGCTTCGCCTTGTTCGACTTACCCGAAGGCATTTTCCAAATTCACGCTATCTCGCCGGAATGTACCGGGACTCCTTGCGGATTTTTGAAAAATACGGAATGGACAAACTCCTGGTGGAAGCCGGAGAAGAATTCTTTCGCCAGTTTCGAAATGCGCCTGAAATTTTCGAAGTGGGCGTGGCGGTAGCGGATGCTTATGCGCGGCTGAAAGATCATCAGAAAGAGTGGCGCACATACCAGTTCCTGCTTCCGATCGCGGCAGAACGAAAGAAGTCCGGATCGTTGCTCACCTGGGAGAGTAGCTCGGAGGATGAGCATGAAGAGGATGAGGAGGGCTGGCAGGAACAAACTCAACTCAAGCAACAATTTGATTATCAGCTCCTACTCAACCGTTACATCGCGAGTCTCACCAATCAAAAAGAACATCTCCAAGTTGTTCGTCTGTACCAGCAGGAAATTACACAGCATCCAGACGAAGAAACGCTGTATGAGAACTTCGCCTCATATCTCGCGCAAAATCAGCTCTTTGAAGAGGAAAAGAAACTGTACGAACAGGCCATCAGCCGCTTTCAAGGGAAAGGCTGGTATGAAAAACTCGCGCGATGGTTCCTTCGGAACGAGCGCCAAGATGAGTATGAAAAGTTATCGCAGCAAATCATGGACATCTTTCGCGGAACAGAGATTGAGAAATACCTCGATCAAACCGCGAGGTCACACGATCAGCTTTTCATCGCGCTCAATCTATATGCGCATGAAAAATTTCCGCTGAACGTGAATTTTGTTCACAACTTAATCAGTTATTACAAGAGATTTAATCGCACGAAAGAGTGGGTAGCGCTTGCCACACAATATTATTTTCTGGATGAGGAAATTCGAAACCAGTTTCTCAGTTATCTTTCTGCGAGCAAACGTTTACCGGAAACACTACCGACCGGCAATGCGATCTATACGCGCTTCACGGGAGACGTTGCCGCCTGGAAGTCCCATTTTGAAGACGCAACCAGTCATTATGAGGAACTGGCCAAAAAGTACCCGGCCGATCCGGAAATCAATTTGCGTCTCGCCGATTTGAAACGATCGCTCGGCACACAGGATGTCGAAAATTACTCGAACGCGGCAAAGATTCGAGCGCACCTCGCCAGCATCTCCCCTTCCGATTCCACACTCTGGACCACCGCCGGCGAAACCATGGCCGATATCGAACACTACGATCAAGCCATAAATTACTGGAATGAAATCCTGAAAATCGATCCGTACAATCCCGATCGCTACGTGGAAGTCGCAACAATTTACTGGGATTACTACCTGTTTGACCACGCGCTTGAGACCATTGCGAAAATTCGAAAGCTCAAAAAGTATGACTATTTGTTCGCCTATGAAGCAGGAGCGATTTACGAATCGAAACGGAATTACGAGAAGGCCATCGCAGAATATGCAAGGAGTCTTCCCTATCAATCCGGATTGGCGTGGGACCGGCTCGGTGAGTTGTATCAGCGCAAAAAGTATACGGAACGCATCAGAAAGCACATTGAAGAACAACTGAAGAAAGAGTACCAAAATGAACCGTTTTGGACCGGAACGGTTCATTTTTACACAAAATGGCACGAAATGGCATTGGTTCGGCATCATATTGGCACCGCTTTGGCATCATTGAATAAGGAGCCTTTCGGAAACATTGCAGAAAATCTTAAACAGACGGCCCGCGATCTAGGATTCAACGATCTTTATGAGAAGATACTCAACCGCCAGATCGCCGATGCGGCAACAGATCTGGACCGCTGGAACAGAGCTCTGGAGCTTGCGCGCTTCTATGAAGCAAGCAAAAACCAGGAAAAGGCAGAAGAGGTGTACGTTCGCCTTTACAAGCAGCAGCCAAGAAGCGCGGGCTTCATCCAGGAACTGTTGTCCTTCTACTGGCGCACAGAACAGTATGGTGAGTCTTTTGCCATTTATAAAGATGTTCTGGCAGCGGCAAACCCCATCTGGCGAAAGAAATATTTGCTGGAAGTTACAAACAAGTATCGCGAGAGAAAGGATTTCGCTCCCGCTCTGATTCACGCGCGTGAGCTTTTGAGCGCGGAGCCGCTGAATGCCCAATATTTCCGGCTCGTTGCGGAAATCCTCGCCGAACAAAAGGATTACGCGTCCCTGACCCCTCATTATAAGGAAGGTCTGCAGAAGGTGCGTGAGTCGAAGTTGACCGATGATGAGAAAAAACAACGGATTGCCGAATTGCGACGCGGAATCATTCACGCGAATGTGATCCTGAAGAATTTCACAGCAGCGCTCGATCAATACATTGAGATCATCAATCGAGATGCGGAATCGGAAGAAGGACTGAAGGAGGCCGCGGATTTCGCAGCAAGATACGGTCTCAACCCGCGATTGTTTGATTACTATGCCAAAACGGCTGCCGCATCACCAAAAGATCATCGTTGGCCCATGGTGCTGGGACGGCTGCATCTATTCACCGGAGATTTTCAGCCGGCGATCGAACAGTTTCAAACGGCGATCAGCATCCGTCCGGAACGAGTCGATTTTTATCAGCAGGTTGCAGAAGCATTTCAACGACTCGGAAAATACGAAGAAGCGATCGCCGGGTATGAAAAGGCGTATGAGCTGTCCTACAAAAACAAACGATGGCTGGAACCGATGGCGGAGCTCCACGCGCGCCTCGGTCATGAAAAGAAAGCGCTGGAGCTTTATGAAGATTTCTTGAACGAGAAATCCGAAATGAATCGGAATTTTGCGCTTGCAAGGCAGGCCCTTGATTGGGGATTTCTTCAGAGCGCCGTTTCCTACGGCAAAGCGGGTCAGGACCAATACTTCAAAGATACAAGCGTTGAGTTCAATGCAGAGGGATTGCACTCCTACCTGGAAGCGCTGATCCGTTCCGGTAAACGGATCGAAGCATTTTCTGTTTTGCGACTGACATCAAACAGGATCGCGGTAGACTTGAAGCGAGCAACTTTTGCAACTGAACAATTGCGTTCAGCGCAATACATGGTGCGCGATTTATTCGGCAACCGTTACGCTGCGTTGCTCCGCCAGTATTACACGGAAGAAGATTGGCAGAGTCTCCACAGAATGATCCTCCAGCAGATTGCTCAGAATATGGCGAACCAGGATCATATGGTTCAGGAACTCTTACCACTCGTTCGATCGGCCCAGATGGCTCCCGCGGAAGAACGATTGCTCCTGGCTTTAGCGGAATATCACAGAACTCTCCCCTCCACGGACCGTGCAAATCAGTGGAATCAATACAGCCAGTGGCACAGCCAGGTCGTCTCCTTTTATAAGCAACGACACGAATACGGACGCTGCGCGGCATGGATGGAAGCAGAATTCGAGAAGTACCGGGCTCCCAAGCATCACAGAGAACTGGTCGAGATCGCCAGACTGTATCGGCTGGCGGAGGAGACGGATCAAGAACTCTCCGTTCTGCGCAGATACTATGGCTATGGCATTTCGGAGGACCTGCAGCCGGAAAGCGTTGAGCGCTATCTTGATTTGCTTTACGCAAAGGACCTCACGGACGAGCTCAAACAAGCAGCAGCTGCAGCAAACCTGATTTCTGTAAATTATTTCCTGAGGAAAAAGGACAAACCGCTCTCAATCCTTGCGATTGAATTCTTGTACAGGCGGTATAAAAAGGATCCTTCCTGGAAATCTATCCAGCTCGCGATGATCGGCTGGCAGACGCGCGAAGCGTCTGATCGCTTCGACAAGAGTTTTTCCAATGCGCTCGCCCTGCAAACCATCGGCGAGGTTTTGAACACAGATCGCGATCCTGCTAAGACCATAGAAGGAGACGACTGGTTCTATTACGGTAGAGCTTATGGAGAGTACCTGCTCTGGACCGGTCGCAGGGAACAAGCGATCTACTACCTACCTTCGGATCTGGAAGGCGCCTCCACCGCATCGCTCAGACAAGATCAACTGGGCGCCTTCTATTTCCAGGAAAAGCAAAGCGAACAGGCGCTCAAACATTTCACGCTTGCGCTCCAGCTGGATCCGGACAACCTGCAGTACCTGGATCATCGCGCACGCGCTCTGATCGAGATTGGGAAAAAGGAAGAAGCGATCGCAGTTTGGAAAGGAATCGTGGCCGCCGAAAAACATCGCAACGATTCCCGCGCCTGGCACTTTTACCTGAAAGCAGCTGCCGAGTTCGGGTTCCTGGATCGGGTTCGGAATGAGGTCGAAGAGTTCATCGACACAAACATTCGAAAAACAGGGGCGGTGGGCGTTCTGCCGCTGATACAGCTCTATCTTCAGAACGCGGAACCGGAATACAGGAATCAGCTTATTTCGAAATGGATGACTCTCGCCCCGGCCCCCGCGCAATTCGGACAGGCTTTGCGCTCATACAACCTTAGTCCCGCTGTAAATCTTCGTATTTATGCGGCAGTGAACGAATATCTTGAGTCACGACTCATCAGCGCAGTTGGACAAGAGCAAACAACTTTGCGAAACGAGTTCTGGCGATGGAATCAACGATACGCAAAGACGTTGATGGATTCCGGCGATTCAGAGCGAGCCGCAAAAGTGCTTGCGGAAGTGCAGGAGAAATTCGAAGCAACCGAAGACTCGCAAACGAAAGAAGCAATTCTCATTCTCAGTGTCCATGCCTTGACTCTCGCGGGAAAAGAGGATAAGGCACGCAAGTTCTTGAATGATTTTCTGAGAACTGCTGATTCGTTCGAAGACCCTTACGGACTGGAGGAGCGTTACAAAAAAGCGTTGGAAACGCTCAAGGAAACAAGTTTAGAAACGGCTTTAAAGGAAGAGATGTATTCCTGGCTGCTTTCCATTGGACGAACGGACGATGGGAATTACATCGGACTTGCAGAAGTGAAACTGCAAAAAAATCAAACTGAGGAAGCAAAGGAATTACTGCGCAAAATGATTTATTTGAACGGTGAAAATCTCAAAGGATTTCACGCCGCGGCAGAATTATGGGAAAAGCATCAACAGTGGGAGAACGCTCTGTCCCTGCGCGAAGAACTCTTGAAGAGAAACCCGCGAGACGAAGTAAATCAATCCCGCTTGGCCGAAGATTTTCTGCAGCTCAACCGGGAACCGGAAGCTGCAAAACTCGCGCAAAAAGTTATTGTGTCCACTTCCGCGCCGGCTGAAGACCGTACGCTTGCAGCAAAAGTATATGGAAAGTCCGCTTCCGGTCTCTTTGGTCCTCTGGAAATGAAAGCGATCGAAAGGGCTGTGCGCGGACAACAAACAGAACCACAGCCCTACTCACGCAACCTCCGCGGTGTGTTGCTGGAAATGAATCCTGATCCACCTTCGGCCCTGATCCGCGCCGAGCTGTTTCTCCGCCCGCAAGAGGAATCGTTGCAGCGGAAACTTTTTCAGGCTTATGTCCGCGAAAACAAATGTTTGCAGGCGCTCGCAACTCTAGATCCGAACCAGGAACGAAGCGGAACCTATTCGTCCGGTGAAATGTATTTTGGGCGAGGGAATGAGTACTACTACGATGACTATTCGAGCTTTCCTGTCGAGCGTTTCGGCCTGTCAGACGAAGAAACAAGAACGATTGCGCTTCAAATGGCCGACTGCTCTCATAAGCAAGGAGACATATCCGGCGAAATCTTCTTCCGCCAGATGGCACGATCGCACACCCGCTCCACAGAAGAACAGGATCGCTTGACTGATCAGCTTCTCACTTTGCAGCAAACATTGGCGGCGCAGAAGGAAGCCGATGAGCAAAATTACCGGATCGGGCTGAACATCGGGAGGAATCAATGAGAAACGGATACAAGTTCCTCAAACTCCATCCACGGGCTACTATACTTGTAGTATTATTTCTGATGCTTGGCTCCTTCACTCTGGCGCAGATCGCAGATCGGTCTTTACAGCCTCCTTCGAGTTTCTTTCCGGAAGGCACGCTTGTTTACGTTGAGGCGAAAGATCTGGACGGTTTGCTGAAGTGGTGGAGAGATTCGGATATCAAAGCCAATTGGCAGAAGTCTGAAAACTATCAACAGTTCCATAGCTCGAGACTTTACCTGAAGCTGCGGGACCGGATTACAAAATGGGGAACGGCGGGCAAATACAGTTTTACGCTGGAGAACTTGGTCCAGGCAGCAGGAACGCAGTCGGCTCTCGGTCTTTACGACATCGGCGAGTTGAAAGCGATTGCGGCAACGCGACTCCCCTTTGCTGAAGCGCAAGCGGCGGAGATCTGGATGGCGAAATCCCGCTTCCAGGAAAAGCAAAGCGAGAACCAGACCTACTATGTAGAGCCGAATGATGGAGCTCTTGCGTTTGCTTATGCAGATCCGTTTCTCGTCGTGGCAACAGAAGAAAGTCTCCTGATCCGAACACTGGCAAACTTACGCAGCCCCTCTCAAACACTCGAACAGTCCGCCAAGTGGAAGCTCTGTCAGAAACAGGAAGAAAGCGATGTATCGCTCTTCCTGGATCAGGAAGCCTTGCAGAAGAATCGCTATTTTCAAAAGTACTGGATTCACCGCAACGTCCGCGACTTCGACTCCATCCAGGCAACACGCATCGATCTGAAAATTGAGCCAAACACTATTACAGAATACAGACATTTTTTGCAAAGTAGCGCGGGCGTACAAAGTAGCGCGGGCGTCTCGCCGGCGGAGTATCTAAAATCCTTCCAGCAATTCCGTCATGAAGTTTTGTACTTCAATTCACCGGTCGATTCAGCTGATTCCGCGCGCCGGATATTTAAGATGATCAATCGTTTGCCTGAGAAAGACAAAACACTTTCTTATCCACCGGCATTTTCCGGAGCATCGGAACGCGCAACGCAGGCAGAAACGCGAAACATTTTGCTCGAACAAATCGATGAACCGGTTCTCCAAGTAAAATCGGAAACGCTTCTGAACGCGGATCAAGAAGTTGAGCTAACGAAACTGATATCTGCCGCGCAACCTGCGGCGCAGATCCGTTTGGCGTATCCACTCTGGGACCATCAGGCATTGTTCGTGCGATTTCCGCAAACATTGATTCTGCAGTTCAGGAATCCCGCTACGCTCAATCGACAAGCTTTCCTGGATGAAACTCTAAAACATTTTCTGCTGTTGCAATCGACTCAAGATCAGGGCGGGCGCTGGCATGATGAGTCGAATGGAAGTTTCGTGCTCGAATCATTTCATCCGATTTACGTTCGATTTCAGGATCCCTGGATCGTGATTTCCAACGAGGAATCTGATTTCCGGCAGATCACAGCAAACCTGCCACAGGCTTCGACACCTCCCGCCGCGAATTACAGCGAAGTGAACTGGAAAGAGGGACGATGGAAATATACGCGAATGATGGAACGTCTGGATCACGGATCGTATCAGAAGGATGTGCCTTTATTCTTTTCAGGAAACATCGCGAGCCTCCTTCGCGCGCTCGATCCGGTTATAGCGTCATCCGTCACGCATAACTCCAATCACGAGGTTGTCCGCTATGAACTCGATTAACAAAGTAGCGCAGGCGTCCCGCCTGTGCATTCTCCTATTCGCGCTCTTCTTTTCCTTAGCACAAAACTCATTTGCCGCTTCCTTTCAGAGCCTGCTCGACAAAAAACTCGGCGACCAAAACTCGTCCGCTCTCATCCTCTCGGTGCGTACCGGACAAATTCTTGGCACAGCCCACACACATTTAATCGAAAAACCCTCTCCGCCGGGATCACTCATAAAAGTTTTTACAGCGATTGCATATTACGAAGAGCACGGAAATCAATTCCCTGAATACCATTGCCCCGCAACTCTCTCCTCCGATCCGAAAGGTTGTTGGGACCGCAACGGACATGGAAAAGCAGGCATCGTCGAAGGGCTCGCCTTCTCCTGCAACGTCTATTTCCGGCAACTTGCGCAGAAGATTTCACCTCAGGTTTTTCGAAAGACTCTGCAAAAGTTTGATCTCGCCGAAAGTGAATCGTCGCTCGATCCACAGGGAATCATGACCGGTAAAACTTTGGATTGGACCGTATCACCAACTCTGATGTTGCGCGCCTACTGCGCCTTGTTTAACGGTGGCTACCTTTTCGAAGCGCCCGGACATCCCGCCAGACATGTTGTGCTGGAGGAACCCATCAGAAAACTCATCCATCACGGACTGCAGCTGAGCTCTGAAAAAGGAACATCGCTGGAAGCAAAACGGATCAGTGGTCAGACCATTCTGGGAAAGACCGGCACTTCCCTGTTGTGGCGCGATGGAAAAGTGAACTGGCACGAAACACAGGGCTGGTGGATCGGACT